>JAHDCK010000481.1 GCA_020629915.1 Saprospiraceae bacterium | reverse complement strand
AAAGCCGAGTTTTGGATTGGGTTTATACAGTGTTAGCAAATCAGCGCTTATCATGTTGACGAAGACGGCCGCAAAAGAATGGGGGAAAGATAATATTCGTGTGAATGTGATATGTCCGGGTTTGGTACAGACGAAATTCAGCGCTGCCATCTGGAAAAATGATACTTTGCTAAATCAAGTGCAGAAGCATTTGCCGCAAGGGAGAATGGCTCAGCCGGATGAAATGGTTGGGTTGGCTTTGTTTTTGGCGAGCAATGCTTCAAGTTATTGCACAGGTGGGGTTTATGTGGCGGATGGGGGACACATGTTGACTTGATTAAGTTCAAGTTAAAGATCAAGTTCAAATGACGAGCGGGACGAGATCAAGTTCAATTGGCGAGTAGGATGGGAGAGGAGTTAGTTTTTAAATTTTCTTATATGTTCTTGTATGCCTTATTTGCTTTAAAAAATGAAAAATGAAAAAAGATAATGCAACAGATGTTCGGAAAGGAGAAGAGTTGCCCTTGGAAAAGTTGAAACAATATTTGGATGAAAATTTACCTGATTCCAGAGGAGAAATACATATACGACAATTTCCAAGTGGTTTTTCCAACCTGACTTACCTGATCCGGCAAGGAGAAAAAGAATACGTTTTGCGCCGGCCACCCTTCGGCGCAAATATCAAATCCGGGCATGATATGTCTCGGGAGTATAAAATTTTATCGAATTTATATAAAGTATATCCAAAAGTTCCGAAACCGGTTTTGTTTTGTGAGGACAAAGAAGTCCTGGGCGCTGACTTTTACCTGATGGAAAGGGTAGAGGGGATCATTATAAGAGGACAAATTCGTCCGAAGCAATATCCTGACCGGAACACCATGTCCGGGATTGCCGAAGCCTTTGTGGAAACTTTTGCTCAGCTGCACGAAGTGGATTTTCAGGTAGCGGGTCTGGGAGATTTGGGCAAACCGGAAGGCTACGTTGCCCGGCAAATTGCCGGATGGACCAAGCGGTATTTTAAAGCTAAAACAGATGAGATCGATCCCATTGAAAAAATGGCTAAATGGTTGGATGAAAATCAACCAGCAGATTCCGGGGCAGCGTTGATTCATAATGATTTTAAATATGATAATATCGTATTAGACAAAAATAATCCTAAAAATGTAATCGCTGTACTGGATTGGGAATTGGCTACCCTCGGTGATCCGCTGATGGATTTGGGGAGTACACTGGGTTATTGGGTCAATGATAATGATCCGGATTTTATGAAGAAACTGGGACTGAGTCCGACGACTATCCCTGGTAATCCAACCCGAAATGAATTGGTGAAAATGTATGCAGAAAAAAGAAATATTGATGTGAGTAATATTGTTTTTTATTACGTGTATGGATTGTTCAAGCTGGCAGTGATTGTCCAGCAAATTTATGCCCGTTATAAAAAAGGACTCACAAAGGATGAACGTTTTGCCAATTTGAATCAGGCAGTCATGGGCTGTGGGCAAATTGGATTGCAAGCTATTTTGAAAAATGATATAGATGATTTGTTTTAAGTAACAGTGTAGAGTGAAAAGTGTAGAGTTTAGAATAATTTTACACTCTACACTTTTCACTCTACACTAAGAATAAATAAAAATGAATAATAAATATTTTAAAGTTTCGATAGAAAACTACATTGCAGAAGTTTCTTTTAACCGACCGGATAAAGCGAACTCGCTCAATGAAGACGGCTGGTGGGAATTGCGTTCTACCTTTGAAGCCCTCCACGAAAATAATGAAGTGCGCGTCATTATTTTAACCGGGGAAGGCAAACATTTTTGTGCCGGGATGGATTTGCAGGTGCTGATGAATTTGCAACAATTCTCCACGGATTGCGAAGCGCGGAAGAGAGAAAGATTGCGAAAGTTCATATTGGATTTACAAGCATCTATTTCCAGTATGGAGCAATGTCGCAAGCCCGTTTTGGCAGCCATTCAGGGCTCCTGCATCGGAGGTGGGGTGGATATTATCTCGGCATGTGATATGCGTTATTGCACGCAGGATGCCAAATTTAGTATCCGGGAAATTGACCTTGGACTCGTGGCGGATATGGGAACGATGCAGCGATTGCCGACTATTTTGAATCCGGGTTTTATGGCAGAGCTGGCCTATACCGGGCGCAATGTCAGCGGCAAAGAAGCTCAGCAAATTGGTCTGGTGAATCGGGCTTATGAAAACCGCGAAGAGATGATGGAAAATGTACGGGGCATTGCTCGAACCATTGCGGCTAAATCTCCGTTAGTCATTCGGGGGACGAAGGAAATGCTCCTGTACAAGCGCGATAATTCTGTTGCGAATAGCCTGGATGTGATGGCGACCTGGAATGCGGCTATGCTCATGTCGCGAGATATTATGGAAGCCTTCCAGTCCTATATGGAAAAACGTCCTCCGGTGTATAAGGATTGATTTTATACGAAAAATTTACTTATATATAATTTAAATTTAAAAATAATGAAGTTGAATTTTAAGAATGTATCTTCGGAAGCCTATGATCAGCTCAAGGGAGAAATGTCCAGAATCGGGGTAGAGATAGAAGGGGACAACGGCACCATTTCTGCTAAAGGAGTGGAAGGTTCTTACAACCGAAATGCCGAAGCAAACACCCTGGAAATTACAATTGATAAAACCCCGTTTATTTTATCCAAGAATTTTGTGGGTAAAAAAATCAAAGAAGTGGTAACCAAGGCTGGGGGAGAGGTCGTTTAAATTTTTATATGGACTAAATTCCAATTCAACTTAAATTTCAATCCCTTTCTTTCCAACTCCCTGATCAATTAAAATCCACATGGACCTTATGACAGGGCACTACTTTTTTTAAACTAACTTTATTTACATAAGTAAC
>JAHDCK010000042.1:4677-18060 GCA_020629915.1 Saprospiraceae bacterium | reverse complement strand
CAGCTGGTAGAGCATTTGACTTTTAATCAAAGGGTCCCGGGTTCGAACCCCGGCCGGATCACGATTTGAAACCAAGTGAAAGTAAAGCCTCCTGTTCTTTGTGGAACAGGGGGTTTTTTGTTTGATCCACTTTTCAATTGCTTCTTACCAGTTATCAATTCAAACGAACCAGTTATCAACGGCTCGTTTCTTTGCCTCCTATTTTCTTACATATTTGTACCAAGAAAGTTAAAAAGTAAAACAATTAATCAAAAAATTGCTCAAATTATTATGCGGTTTAAATTGATTAAGCAAGTAATCATTTTAAATGGCATAATAATAAAAAACCTGCTTGTTGCTTGTGTCAGGTGGGACACCTGACACGAAAGATCCTTTTCCTGTCAGGTGTTTCACCTGACAGTTTCAGGGCAGGATGATTTATTGTATTCCTCAATAATTTTTGATCAGTTGCTTAAGTAGTATAAATTCTAAAAAATCAATGAAAACCCAAGTCTTAAAAATTGATGACTTTATTTTAGTCTCGTAAAAATGTTTTTCTTCGGATTCGCAACCGAACCTCAAAAATTTTAATGCGAAAACTAAGGAAGCCTTAAGTAGTGGTGCCACCGTAAACGTACGGTGGTTTTTTTTGCCCGGAACTGAAATTTTAATTTGAAAGCTCTTCCGCCATTTATCAAATTAGGTTGACCATTTATCAATTTTACCTGCCCGGTTCTTGATTCATTGTTTACCCGGCTGTTATTTTCCTGCAATTTGGAGAAAAAAAGAAATGAAAACACAAATTTCCCTACTCATGACGCTATTAACACTCCTGGCAATTTTGGTTGTTTTTGGAATATAATACCTGAATTTTATTTATAAGTTATTTAAAGTTTTAAGAAAACCATCCTTCCGTCTTCTGGAAACAGGGACGACTGCTCCTCCTTCCATTTCTATCCGGTCGCCACCTGTTCTGATATATTTTTTTATATAAATCATGTTTACAATATGAGAAGTGTGGACTCTGTAAAACTCTTTTTCGGAAAGCATGGGTTCAAAGAATTTTAAATTTTTAGATACGATAATTTTGTTTCCATTTGTCAGGAAAACAGAAGTATAGCTCCCTGCGGCTTCAAATCGAAAGACCTCATCCGGGCGAACATATTGCATCCCATCCTGAGTTGGGATTTTGATTTTAGCAGGGGTCACTTCTCCCTGCGTCTGTAAATTATCCAGAATTTTTTCGAGGTCGGGAGAAGTATTTTGTTGGAGATTACTTTGCACTTTATCAACTGCTTCAATCAATTCATCTATGTCAATGGGTTTCATCAGGTAGTACAACGCATTAAATTTTATCGCTTTTATTGCATAGTGATTATAAGCAGTTACAAAAATTACTTGTATATTTTCTCTTGGAATGCGTTCCAGTAAATCGAAACCCGTTCCAAACGGCATCTCCACATCCAGGAAGAGGAGGTTTGGCTTTTTATCAATGACTTCCTTGATACCATCCAGAATAGAATGCGCCGTACCGACAATTTTTACTTGCGGGCAATATTCCTCCAACATGAGTTGGAGACTTTCAACGGCAGGTTGTTCATCATCGACGAGTAGGGCCTTAATCATGGTGTAGTTTGATTTGAATTTAAGATATGTGGAATACTAAAATTTATTTTAGTTCCGGAAGGTTGACCGTCCTTATAAAGATCGGTTATCTGGTAGTTGTACTTGAATTTTTTTAATGAGTTTAAAAGCTGAAGTCGCTTTTCCGTAATACTCATTCCTGCGGATTTATGTTTTAAACGATGGGAGGACTTTTTTATTTCAGCCGCTTTTTTTCTGCCTATGCCATTGTCCTCCACTTCGCATTGGAGCATCTCGCCTTCTCTTTTGATCCGAATCCAAATTTTGCCATTGCTTTCGGCCTTGTGCATGATGCCATGCCAAATAGCATTTTCTACAAAGGGCTGAATGAGGAGGGATGGAATTTTTGTTTTTGTTGTATCAATCTCCGGAGCCACCTGGATTTCGTATTCAAATTTTTTAGAAAAACGAATAGCTTCCAAACTCATATATAATTCGAGTGCTTCCAGTTCTTGTGCGAGGCTAATTTGAGTTTCAAGAGAATTGTCCAGAGTTAATCGCATTAGCTTAGCAAAGTTAGATAAATACTTATTGGCATTTTTCTTATCATTTTTTAAAATATAACTTTGAATAGAATTTAAGGCATTAAACATAAAGTGGGGATTGATTTGGGCCGAAAGTGCTTTATGTTTATAATCTTCGATTTCCCGAAGAAGTGTTGTTCTTTGCTCCCGGCGTTTAAATCTAAGATAAACTAACCAGGCAATACCCAGCCCAATGAGCAAAGCGATTGCCGGCCAAAACCACCATCGTTGCCAGAGTGCAGGACGAATATAAAAAGCAGTCATTTGTTTTTTTTCGCTCCAAACTACTTCTCCGTTTTGGGCACGAAGAAAAAATGAATAGGAGCCTGGAGATAAGTAAGAAAAATTCACCTGAGATTGAGTCGTGGGGATCCAATTGTTATCCAGACCTTTTAGCTGATATTCGTATTGAGTACTTTTAAAGCATGCATCCCGGTACGCTATGGAAATACTGTTTTTGTTGTGAGGCAAATTATAATTTTCGTGTATAATTGTATCTTTGTTTTGTATAGAAATGTTACTTATATAAGGGCAAGGTGGGTTTTGATCTTTGCCGAGGTTTTTTTCTGTAAAATTTAATAACCCTTTTCCGCTCGTGACCCAAACACTGTTTTTGGAAGCATATACTTTATCAATATTTTTGGATTGGAGTCCGTGATTTTTTCCGTATAATTCAATTTTATCTATTTTTAGAATCTCATCCTTTATAGTGTATTTTATTCTATGTAATCCTGGCGGTGATCCCATCCAAATAACAGAATCCCCTTGTACAGAAATGGAATTACAACTTTGACTGGCTAAGCCATCTTTTCGGGATATATTGTAAATTTTATTTTTATATACACAAAAAATACCAGAGCTAATAGTTGCTACCCAAACAAAATCATCGTCAATGACTTCTATGTCGATGAGTCTCTCTTTTAGTTTGGGTTCATCAAAGTTTTGAGCAAAACAGGAATCCTGCTCACATTTGATAAGCCCCTGATTAGAATTAGCCCAGATTGTTTTTTTTCCGGCACGCAAAAGATGAACTCGTTCATTAAATATTTTTTCGTATGTTATTTTATTGCTTGTATTTTCAGGTTTCACTATCCCTCTGAAATCTCCTAAATAAATTTGTCCGTTATTTAGTACAATGGCAGATTTGCTAGACGTATGATTGAGCAAATAAAACTGGTTATTTTCAAAATAACCCAATCCTGTTTTGTTAAATTTTCTTAAAATATTTAAATCTTTTCCATTTGTTTGTTTTGGTTTTTTTATAACTACCAAACCACAATCATTACTAATCAGAAGCCAACCATTTGATGCTCTGGTAATATCTTTTAAATGGCAATTTGAATTAGGAGCATATTTGTCTTCAAAAAAAATAAATGAATTGTTTTTGGATTTAGCTAAAAGCCCATCTGAAAATCCAAGCCAAATATTTCCCGCATCATCGGCAGTAATACTCCGGATTGTATTCCCGTCACTGAGGGGAGGGAGTTCATGAAAATTTGTTTTTAATAATTCTGCCTTCAAAAAATATACGCCCTTGTTCGTTGCAATCCAGTAATTTCCAGCTCTGTCTCTAAAATCTAACAAGGCATGAAAATCTAATATTTTAGAATACTTTATGCCGCGCTTATTGGCAATCCATAAAACGAGTCCCTGGGCAGAACTAATCCAGTATCCCTCAATTTTTTCATCATAAAAAATATGTGCCCAGGTATTTTTACCTTCATCATAAGTGGGGAACATGAAGTTTGTCTGACTCGTGCGAAAGTTATATTGATACCACCCATCCTCTTTTAAACCCCACGCGCCTGCTTCCCCCATGAAGGAGATTTCGGTTTTATCCGGGTAGATTATTTCTTCATTCCTCCCAAAATAACACCAGGCGATAGGATGTTCTTTTTTGATTTCCTCTATCTCATCACTTGGATTTAGTTTAAACAGAGAAAGCCCGTCGGTAAAAAGAATCTCTTTGTCCTTAGTTTCTACTATATGTTTAAAATATCTTCCACTCAGACTCCTGGGAAGCCAGGGTGTATTTTTGTTATTATAAAATTTTCCATCTTTAAAAAAACAAAGCAATCCATTAAACCCACTAAACCAAACCCGTCCCTGCGAATCGGCAAAGGTTTGTAAAATATCTTTATCACAAAGTCCATCCTCTACCGTAAAATTTTTAAAATCAATGCCATCAAATGCACTGACCCCATTAGGCGTCGCAATCCAGATCAATCCTTTTTTATCCTGACAAATTCTATATATATGATTACTAGGTAAACCATCCTCCACCGTGTATTTAATAAAGGCAGGCTGCTGGGCTGTTAGCCATGAGGTACAGCAAAGTAATATGAAAAACGTAATATGTCGGATAGAAATTTTAATGAGGCAGAGGTATTTATTGACGAATATAAAAAAAGGGAATGAAAAATCATTCCCTTTTTTTATATCAAATTAAAAATTATTTATGTCCACCTACTTATCTGGAATTAATGTCCAAAATTTTGAACCCAGCAGTTGGGCATTTGCCCTACGGTACCCACTTCATAGCAGGCTACGTATTTCCATTTGGGATTGAGAAGGGTATTACGGTGCCCACGATTGGGAATGCCTTCGTCTACCAGCAACAACATGATGGCTCGTTCAATTTCTACCGGGCCGCCTACCAAATTTTCACCACCTTCGTTGAGATCTGTTGCTTCCCGTAAAATTCGATCCCAGGGATAAGAACCATCATTCCCAACATGCCCGGTTTTACCTCTCGCCTTTTCTTCCTGCCCGTGTTTTTTAGCAGCCTCATAAACACCATCGTGATAAGCAAGTGTGGAAAGCCTTGAGGTCCGTCGCAATTGAGCAATTAATTCTCTGGCTACTTTCTTAGAATTTTCACTTTCTAAAGTAGCCATATAAGCCTCAACTTTAGGAATATATCCAACAGGGTTGGAACGCAGTAAATTTATCTCATCGACCATTTCTCTTTCACGGCTGGTCATTTGGCCAACTGCTGATGAACTTGAGGTTTTGCCTGCAGTGGATATTTCATGTTTTATATTGTTACTTTTTGTATTTTTCTTTTTTGAAATAACAAGTTCAGGTTTTGGGCGAATCGCATTGGCCTCCCGTTGGCTGGCCTGACTACTTGCAAAATTTTGAACCCAGCAGTTTGGCATATTTCCGACTTTTCCCACATCATAACAACCAATGTATGCCCATTTTGGATCCAGTAGCGTTTTGCGGTGTCCCCGATTTGAAATTCCCGCATCAATCAACAATAACATCAAAGACTCTTTAATGTCTTCTGGGCCACCAACCAGATTTTCACCGCCCTCCTTGAGGTCGGGGGCTTGACGAAGGATGCGTTCCGTCGGATAAGAACCGTCATTTCCAACATGCCCGGTTTTTTTGCGTTCCCGTTCTTCAATGCCGTGCAGTCTAGCAGCAGTATAAACACCCTTGTGTGGTTTTAGGATAGAAAGTGGTTTTGTCGAACGGAGTTCGCGGATGAGTTCTCGCCCAACTTTGATTTGTTCATCAAAAAAACCACCACCATTCCAGCCTTGTTTTTTCTTTTCTTCAATGCCCTGTAGATAGGCTTCCACTTTCGGAATATAACCCGGAGGATCGGAGCGAAGAAGATTGATTTCCGCAATCATATCTTTTTCCCGATCTGTCAGGTAGCTCGTTTGGCCAATGTCAGAATTGAGGGTAGGTGCAGTTTCTGTAATTGTATTCTCTTTTTTAGAATTAGAGATATTATTGTTTTTATTATTTAAATAATTATCCCACCTTGAAGATTTAGAAGTTTCTTTTTCTTGTTTGGGTAGAACGGTTTTTTTCTTCTTTTTTGGAACTTCATATCCGGTCAGAAAATTTTTCTTTTTATGTGCATGTGCAAAATTTTGAACCCAAAGATGATTCAAACTTCCTGCTTTGGGAATTTCCCGCACGCCAATGTATTGCCAATCTGCTCCTAAAATAGTTTTGCGATGTCCGCGATGACCCGTTCCTGCATCGATCAATAAATGAATCAAGGCACCCCGAACTGTCATATAACCCTCAACTATATTTTCATCCCCTTCGGTCAGTGTTTCATCCTCTTCCATAATCCGATCCCAGGGATACGTTCCATCCGAACCCAAATGCCCACTGGCATCACCCGATTTTAAATCATCCGCGTGGCGACTAGCAGCATAGTAAACTGCTTTGTGTGGTAACAAGACAGGAACCGGCTCCATTTCAGTCAGTTCTTTTTTTAATTCTTCAGCAATAGAAATTTGTTTTTCAGCAAATTCATTACCACCAGAAATACGTTTTGCCTTGAGTTTTTCTATAAATTCATCAATGTACGGAACATAACCTGCTGGATTATCTCGAACGGTATTGATTTCTTTAATCATTTCTTTTTCTCTGGTAGTAAGGTAGTTTTGTCCTTTACCAGTATCCAGGCCCTTTACATTTTTTGGATAGGGATTTTTTATGATTTTTCTGGGCTTTTGAGTTTCACCTGTAGAAACTGTTTCCTCCTCGTACTCCTCCGGACGTTCTTCCTCTCGTTCTCCAAAAAGAACCACCCAGGTATATTGTCTGCCATCTACGTACCCGGCTTCCGAGCAGGAAATGTAATTCCATTGTGGTCGAAGCAAATTTTTTCGATTTTCTCTTTGCATATCATCCACATCTATAAGCCATTGCAAAACTGTGGTTTCCAAGTCATAATTTCCATAACCGAGTACTTCTGCTGAAGCAAGTACATCAGAGGTTGCTTTTTCTACTCTTTCCTGAGCAGAACGTCCATCTTTCCCCTGATGGCCAAAATAATTATGGTTGCGCATGTCTTGCCCGTGGAGGTTAGCAACATTGTAAAGTTTGACATCGGGTTTTAATAATTGGCAATCATCCATTTCAACAAGTGTACGAAGGGCTTCCCTGCTGGCTTGAATTTCACCTTTTAGAAAATTGCTGCCACCATCAATTTTAGCATTCTTTTTTTCCAGGTTTTCAATGTGATTTTCAAGTAGAACGATGTATTTCTCCGGATTGAATCGAAGGGTGTTCAGTTCTTTGATCATTTGTTTTTCCCGGTAGGAAAGGTAGGTTTCGTGCTTTGCCGTATTTAAATCTGGATCGCCATTACCAAATACAGGAAAACTAAAAATAAGAGACAGGAAAACTAAAAATAAGTTTTTCATATTGATTAATATTCAATTTTATAATAATTTTTTGGGAGGTATTACTTGTAGGGGATTGACTTGGGTGCCTTGAAGGGGTGCAAAGGCAGAAACCCATTTGTGGTTAAGTAACTGGGCATAATCTTATTGTGGCCGGTTACTTATATGTAAATATCTAAAATTTTAGCGCATTATCCCTAATTTCTTCCCGTTTTTCGATTTTAACCTTTCCTTAAACTAATTTTTTAGTTTTAGAACTAAAATTTTCGTTATTTTGAATAAAATTTAAAATCAGTTGAAAAAGAAATTATTCTCCGCTTTATTATTAGTGCTTAGTTGCTTGCATTGGACGAGTTGCCTTCAAATTTCTACCGATCAACAAGTAGAAAATCTCATGACCTTTGCCCGAATGTATGGTTATACCCGATTTTTTCATCCGGATGATCGGGCGGAACAAATCAATTGGGATAAGTTTTTATTAAAGGGAATTGAAGAAGTACAATATGCCCGGAATACAGATGCGCTGAATATCTCCCTGAAAAAATTATTCCAGCCCATTGCTCCTTCGGTACAGATTTATCGGGAAGGAGAAAATCCTGCTCCTATGTTTGATTTAGAAGCCCATGATAATTTGGTTTTGGTTGGTTGGCGGCATAGCAATGGCGCAGGCAAAAATCATCAATCTGGTTATTTGCAAAGTCGCCGTACCGGGCGTACTTATTCTATTAGAAAATACGGGGCAACCATTTACCAAATTTCAAACCTTGAAGTAAAGGAGGGAACTTATTATGATTTGAAAGTGAAAATAAAAGTCCAAGGAGATCCGGAACAACCAGTTGGTCGGGCTTTATTCATTGCCGGGGATGGTCGGAAAGAATACGAGCTGGATTCGACGGACTGGACAGTATTAAAAATGTCAGGTCAGATGCAAAAAGACCATGATCGGTTGAGTGTGATATTTCGTTTGAATTTGCATCATCCTTGTGAGGTATGGCTGGATGACGTTCAGTTAAAAATTGGGTCAGATTCTACAGATCTTCACCCTTTTCCAGTTTTAAATTCCGGGTTTGAATTGGTTCAGGATTCACTGCCGACGAGTTGGTCCTGTAATCCCGCAGGAGATTGTACCATAAAAATGGATCGGGTTGAAAACTCAGGCCAGAAGGCTATTCATATTACAAAAGATTTTTACAGGACGAGCGAGGTTTATCCACAATTCGGAGAATTTTTTGATCGGCCATTAGGGAACGATTTGCATTGTCGGGTTCCCCTGGCTTTGATGTCAAAGGATGACGAAATGATTGGAGTAGATTCTATAAACGGGTTTAATTTATTTAAAAACAATATAAATAATTTTGACTCTACTAGTTATACAATAAATCATCCGGTCTGTCGTATAGCAAATTATATTAAAATTTGGACTACTTTGCATCACTTTTATCCTAATATGACAAAAGCCAAACTGAAAGACTGGGAAAGTGTTTTCGAAAAAGAATTATATAAAATAATCAATGGCGATATTGAGCCAATGGAAACAGCATTGTACAAATTGCTGAAACACATTGGTGATCAACGCATATTTGTAGGTGGAGAATATTTGGATAAAAAAGCCTTTATGCCCTTTCGGGTAGAAATCCATGAGGGCCAAATCGTCGTAGTACACTCGGATTCGGATAAAATCCAAAAGGGTGATATTCTACTAAAAATGAATGGAAAATCTACTCTGGAAATTGTAGAAGAAAAAAGTAAATTATTTTCCGGAACAGAAGTTTTTGCAGAACAATGCGGATTATTTTACCTGACTCATGGAGATAAAGATCGGGCAGTGGATTATCAAATAGAAAGAAAGGGAGAACGAAAAAATATAAATATGACTTTTTCTAAAGATAAACAACCTCTGAGTTATTACGATCAGGAATCAGTAATAGAAGTTGAAAATGATATATTTTATATTAATCTTGGTATAGCTTCACTGGGAGAAATTCGCCACCATATTAAAGAACTCGAAAAGGCAAAAGGCGTGATCATTGATTTGCGTTCCCGCTCTCAGCAAAATCAACCTAAAGAGGAAATTTTAAATTATCTAACGGAGCAACCTTCGTTAAATCGCTTTCAGGCTGAAGCTCCCATTGTCATTTATCCGGACAGGGAAAAGGTTTTTAGAGATACTTTAGATAGATATTTTGAATTAGAATCTAAGGAAAAGTTTAAAGGTGAAAAAGTATTTTTGATTGACAAGTCCTCCCGCTGGCGGATGGAACTTATTGCTCTAACTGTACGCAAACATAAGTTGGGAACAATAATCGGGCAACCTTCCTGTGGCCTGCTTGGAAATTCCTGTAAAATTGACCTGATTGGAGACCACGATGTATTTTGGTCCGGGACAAATTTTATGTCACCGGATGGAAAAACATATTTTAAAAATATTCAACCCGACATTTTGGTCCAACCGGATAAAGAGAAAATTATTAACGGAAAAGATGCCCTGATAGAAGCTGCCGTAGCACACATTCAGAACAATCCCATTTGATTACAGTATATTGCAGTCAAATAGAAGTCGTTTTGAAAAATGAGTGGTTCCTTTAAAATTTTTGAATACCGAAATATTCCGGTCTTTGTCCACTGGACTTTCTCCCTGTTGCTGCTGTGGGTCGTTGGACTAGGCTTTATGAACAATATGGCTTTGGCAGAAATCGCTTTTGGCTTGGGGATTATTCTATGCCTGTTTGTATGCGTTACCCTTCATGAATTTGGTCATGCATTAGCAGGCCTGCGCTATGGGGTGCCTACCCAGGATATTATTCTTTCTCCCATTGGTGGCGTCGCCCGGATGAATCGCATCCCGGAAAAACCTGTACAGGAATTGATTATTGCATTGGCCGGGCCAATGGTTAATGTGATTATCGTTATCGTTTTGCTCCCCCTTTATTTTTTACTGGGTGGAGAGCGGCTAAGTATGGAAGAAGCATTAAATGCCTATAGCGAGTTTAATCAACCTTTATTGGCTTTAATAATTTTAAATATATTTTTAATAATATTTAATATGATCCCAGCCTTCCCAATGGATGGCGGAAGAGTATTGCGCTCCTTGTTATCGTTTAAGTTTTCGAGAGTAAAAGCCACGCTAATTGCCGTACGCATCGGTCAGTTTTTTGCAGTGTTGTTTGCCATATTAGCCTTTTATTCTAATGGGATTTTCCTGGCGGTGATAGCGGTATTTGTCTTTATGGCTGCTCAGCAGGAATACAAATCAGTGAAGGTGCAGGATGGTTTGGCTAATGCACTTATGGGAGAAATCGCCCTTAAAAATTATAAAACACTTGCGGGAAGCGACACGATAGGTCAGGCAATTCAACTAGCTCCTTTCAATCAAGCACCGCTATTTGTCGTTACTAATGAAACAGAACAATTGATGGGTATTCTGGAGAAAGCTGTCTTACAAAAATTACAATCGGAAGCTTTTACAGACCAATCAATTTTGCCCTATGTTCGTAGCGGATTTTTAGTTGTAAATGAACGGGATAATTTAAAAAACGTTCTTGCCCGCTTTAGCGAGAAGAACGTTTATATTTTGGTTGTAAATGAACAGGAGGTAGTTGTTGGCTACCTCGATATTCCTTTTATTAATGAATATATAAAATCATTATAATAATCAATCAATACAAGTTGGCGCAATAAGGATTTTCTCTCCTACTGATGCCTTATTCATTTGAGTATTCGTTAATTTTTTACTGCCGGAACAATCTGATGGGAAGAGATAATATATTTTATTTCCACGTGTAATTACTTCTTCTATTATAATCTCATACTGCCCGTTTTTAAAACCGGAAATTTTACCTTTCCAGCCCGCACTGCCAGGATATTTCAAGTATTGCACTAAATCTCCTTTGCCATATTTAAATGTTCCGGAGGGATTAGCAATAGAATTAGATGTCTGCGTTACAACATATTCCGGATTGTTGTTTTCCTTGTCTTCAAGGAATCCCGCTTTTTCAGATTCAGAAACCGGGGCTTCTCTGTGAAGGATAGTACCCTTATACCAAAGACCAAGGATAACGAAAAGAATAACTAAAAAAACGAAGTGTTCTTCGTTGAGTCGTTCCCGATCGACTTTAGGATTTAACTCCTTTGCGAGTTGATGTTTTTCCATTCTGGTTGTCTTTAAGAATGTTCTTTAACAAATTTTGTCAAAGAACCTTTATGAATTAATGGAGGGGGCAACGGGAGGAGTTTGTATTTTTTTGACACATTACATTCAAAAAAGTCACGAACCAGATTCCTTCTGCTGCTCCAAAATAAATCTTACAGTATCTAAATTACCGGCAATGTTTATCTGTTTCTAATAAAAAAAGGATGATATGTAACAGGCAAAATACCTGTTAAATCCGATGGAAAATTATCTGTTGGAGGGTAATTGGAAAGAAAAGAATATGGTTTATCCATTAAGTGCCTAAACTGTGCCAAAATAGGATGCAGATGTTTCTTTAATTTTGAATATTGAGCTGTTTATTTTTAATTGATTGATTGTCAGTTGTTTGTAATTATATCATTATAAGGAATTAATTGGGAATATTTTTATTCTTGAGCTAAATTTCCCAAAAGGGGAAGAAAATTTTATTGGGAAGTATCCTTTTTACCTTAAGCTATCCCAAACAGGGAGGAATGAATATCTTTTTAATATTTGTGACACAAGAAAAACCACTTCTTAAGATATTTTCCCAATTTGAAAAATGTGTAAAATCCTCCTAAATTTGAATACAGGAATGACCAAATATGGAAAATAAAGAAAAAGAATTTGCGAGTTGGCTCAGTCGCTTACAGCAGGAAAGCTGGGAACTGGAATTATTGATTTCGGGTATTTCGATCTTTTTGTTGTTTAATAGTTTTGAGTTTCAGAATGAATTTGTCATGCGCCTGTTCGCAGAAGGGCAATCGAGAGATACTCAAATATTAGTTGGTCTTTTTTTCTTTTTGACCATGGTACTCGCAGCTTCCCAGATAATTACAGTTTGTTTAGTTTTTCACTTGATACTACGCGGACTTTGGATAGGTGCCGTTGGATTGAGATCAGTTGTGGGAAAGACAGATTATGACGAATTGAGTTACCGGGAAAACTTTAGGCGTTATTTGTCTGGTAATGTTACCTCCAATGATCGGTATATCAAACGCCTGGATGAAATTTGCAGTACCATCTTTGCCTTTTCATTCCTGATGGCCTTTATGCTACTTTCCGTAGGCGCGTTTTTTATCTTTTTTATTTTAGGAGCCTATAGCCTTAGCTGGATAACCAATTATTTCTTTTCCAAACCGATAGCTCGGACCATCAATTCTATTTATTCTTTTTCTATGTTGAGTATGGCATTGGTATACATAGTGGATTTTATGACCAGCGGTTTTTTTAAAAGAAGAAAGTGGATCTCAAAAGTGTACATGCCGGTTTACAAATTGATGAGCTGGATTTCGCTTTCTTTTTTATATAGAACATTTTATTATTCTTTAATTTCTAAAAAAGGCCACAGAAGAATTATTGCTCTTTTGATTCCCTTTTTGATTGGGTTAAATTTTTTGGGAATGATGACACTGGATTATCATACCTTTTTTCCAACTCAGGCTACCCAAAGTTTCATCCAATCTAATCACTATGATGATGAAAGAAGAGAAGACTGGGAAATTATTACAACCGCAAGTGTTCCTTCCAAGGTGATAAATAACGGATATTTAGAATTGTTCCTTTCCTACAAAGCTCAGGACAATTCCAGAATCTCTAAACTTTGCCCGGAACTAAAAATTGATAAACGCCTGGGCATGACTTTAATGGATGTTAGCTCTGCTACCAGAAACTCGATGGATATGACCAGGGAATCGAAAGAGTTGGAGTGCGTCGCAGAATTATACGAAGTTTTTATAAATAAAAAATTATATAAAAATATCGACTATTCATTTTATAGACACAGAACTCTTAACCAAAAGGGTATACTGGGTATGATCCCCACCGAACAGTTAGAGAAAGGTAAAAATATTATACATATAAAAAAATGGCGTTCCAAAAATGACTCCTTGTACCTTGGAGACTTTGC
>JAHDCK010000042.1:0-4577 GCA_020629915.1 Saprospiraceae bacterium | reverse complement strand
GGTACAATATTCCAATAGTGCATTGTTTTGCCTCCTTCGATAAATCCGTTTAACTTTGCTTCGTAATTTCTATTTAAATATTATAATAAAATATTAAACTACCATACATGTTGAAAATTAACCATACCGTCATTGATCGTTTTATAAAATATGTACAAGTCGATACGCAATCTGATCCGACTTCCACGACTTTTCCT
This sequence comes from Saprospiraceae bacterium, assembly GCA_020629915.1. Lineage (GTDB taxonomy): Bacteria > Bacteroidota > Bacteroidia > Chitinophagales > Saprospiraceae > JAHDCK01. Next base: position 4,380 of record JAHDCK010000042.1, on the reverse strand, counting down.
TCTACGGAAAAACAAAAAGATCTTAGCAAAATATTAGTAGAAGAATTATTAGAAATGGGTATATCTGATGCACACATGGATGAGCATGGATATGTCTACGCTACCATTCCTGCCAATACGGATAAAGAAGTTCCGGTTATATGTTTTTGCTCACATGTGGATACCTCACCGGATAGCAGCGGGACCAATGTGAAACCCATCATCCATAAAAATTACCAGGGAGGTGATATTGTCCTACCGGATGATCCTACGCAAATTTTACGCCCTGCCGAACATACGGAATTGCAAAACCAAATCGGAAATGACATCATCACCGCAAGCGGAACAACGCTCCTTGGAGCTGATGATAAGGCTGGAGTAGCTTCTATCATGGACGCAGCTCATTTTTTTATAAATAATCCTCATATAAAACATGGTAAAATACGTATTCTCTTCACGCCGGATGAAGAAATAGGCAAAGGCGTCAACTATGTAGATATGGAAAAGCTGGGGGCAGACTTTGGATATACCATTGATGGCTCTACGGCCGGAACTTATGAAGACGAGACTTTCTCCGCAGATGGGGTGACAATAAAAATTCACGGGGTGAGTATGCATCCCGGTTTTGCTAAAGGCAAATTGGAGTCGGCTATTAAAATCGCCGGAGATATTCTGGCGGCTCTGCCGAAGGACAAACTCTCCCCGGAGACCACTGAAAAGATGGAAGGCTTTATTCATCCTACAAAAATCTTTGGGCAAATCGAAGAGGCAGAAGTCCAATTTATCATCCGGGATTTTGTAGATGAAAGACTGACGGAAAAGGAAAATCTCCTGGAAGATATTGTAAAAAAAGTCATGAAAAATTATCCTAATTCATCCTATGATTTTATCGTGACCGAGCAGTATAGAAATATGAAGAATATTTTAAAAAATCATCCACAAGTAGCCGGTTATATCGAAAAAGCAATTGAGCGAACAGGACTCACTCCGGTGAAACATAGTATTCGGGGAGGTACGGATGGTTCTCGCTTGTCCTTCATGGGATTGCCTTGTCCGAATATTTTTGATGGTGGTCATGCTTTTCATTCTAAGTTAGAATGGGTTTCCGTTCAGGACATGCAAAAGGCGGTGGAAACGATTATTCATCTGGCGATGATCTGGGAGGAGGAAGCGTAAACGAGTATTGCGAACTTTAGTTTCCACCTTTCTAAAAAATCGGGAACTAAAGTTCGCAATATCCAAATCTAATCAAATTTATTCAGGTGTTTTATATACGTCCGTAAAATATCTGAACTCCATCGCATTCTGTGGAAAGTTCTTAACATCAGGCTGAATCAGTCGCACATCCCTCGTATTGAACAAAGGCAACACCGCAGCTTCGTCCAAAAGAATTTGTTCTGCCTGTCGATATAATTCGTGTCGCTGAGCCTTATCCATCGTGGACATCGCTTTATCAAATAATTTATCGTATTCTGAATTTTTAAATCTGATAGTATTCAAATAAGTCTTCTCGGTAATCTTTGCCGGAGCTTCCGGGCCGTAAAACAAGCGCAGGAAATTTTCCGGGCTGACATAATCTGCTACCCAACCTGCCCGCCAAAAATTGGTCTTGGCTGTTTCGATATTTTCGTAATGCTGTGGGAATAACAATTGTAAAATTTCTACCTCGATATTCAGTGTCTCTTCCAGTTGCTGCTGAATCGCCTCTGCTACCGAAGCATTTTTTCCTCCCCCGGAATTGATTTGCAAAGTGACTTTACCCAATCCCTTTCCATTGGGATAACCTGCTTCTGCCAACAATTTTCTAGCCTTGTCCGGATCGTAATTGTAGCCTTTTAGCTGAGAATAATCATAACCCGAAATATCCTTAAAAGCCATTGGAATAACTCCGGCAAAATTGGGAGCAGCCATTTTCTTCACGACGAAATCCGTAATTTTCTTCCGGTCAATGGCATAGCAAAATGCCTGGCGCAGTTTTTTATTATTGAATGGTTCCGTCTGATTTTGAAAACCATAGTATTCTATCGAGAGGTTGGAAGTCATTTGTAACTGGTACTTCTGGTAGTCGGGTTTGAGTTGCTGATTTTCATCCATAATTTCATCTACCATTTCGTAAGGTAAACGATACACCATATCCAGATTCCCTTTTTTAAATTCCAGCAAGGCCGATTTTTGCTCTTTTATAAAACTCACCCGCACGCCATCTAAGTAAGGCAACTGGTTTCCATCCTTATCCTTGCCCCAGTAATTTTCGTTTCGCAACATGAGGATAACCTCATTTTCTACCACCTTTTTTATTTTAAAAGGCCCTGTCCCAACGGCATAATTGCGCATACCTTTAATCCCATATTTTTCATAAGCCTCTTTTGGGAATACATAGGTAAAAGGTGTAGAAAGCAAAACCATAAAATCCGGAAATGGATTTTCCAGAGTAATTTCCAACGTATTATCATCCAGGGCTTTGACCCCTTTTACGCCGTCAATCGGTGTTTCTCCTTTTTTGGTTGCTTCGAGATGAGCCGTTGCGCCGAGGACTTTGTCCTTGAAAAGCCAGTCGCCGGCGTTGTTATCCATAGAAGTGCAGAGCAAATCCATACAATATTTAAAATCCTTTGCCGTAACTTCTCGTCCTTTTCCATCGGGGAAGCAAGGATCATCGTGGAAGAAAACGCCTTTGCGAATTTTAAACGTATAAACCTTTCCATCATCGCTAATCGTCCAGCTTTCCGCCAGGGCCGGAATGACATTCAGGTTGTCCTGAGTCAAATTAATTAAACCTTCATATAAGTTAAGAGAGATGCGGTGGCCAATCGTTCCTCTTATATTGAGTGGAAATAAATGCCGAAGCAAATCTTCTTCGTTGTATTTAAAAACGCCGCCGTAGTATTTTCCGCCATTGGCCGGGCGAAGGTCACCAGAGGTCGCCGGTTTATCGCCCCCGCAGGAAATGAGAAAGCAGCAAAGAAGTATTAGGGGGAGTTTGGAAATATATTTCATTTTATAATGATTTTTATTTTTAAACAAAGATAGGGTTTTCCTAATTTTGAAAGAAAACAATTTATGAACTGGATAAAAGACTTTTATAAACATCAATTTGAAGCGGGTGTGTATTCCACGCCCGTTTTGGATTATCACCGGGAGAAAGCCCAATTCGTGCGGGAACGATTGAAGCAAAATTCTACTACTATTTTAGAATTGGGCTGCGGAGGCGGACAAGTTGCCGTAGCAATGTCCGAGTTGGGATTGGAGGTGACTGCGCTTGATCTAGTGGAGGAGATGGTCGCGCAAACCAAAGCACTAGCCGAAAAAACAAATATGAAAATTGACGTTGTTCAGGGCGATTTTCATAGTATAAAATTAGAAAAAAAGTTTGATGCCGTCGTTTACTTCGATGGCTTTGGTGTAGGAGAAGATACCGAACAACAAATTTTACTAAAAAATATACAAGAATGGTTGCTGCCAAATGGCCTGGCCTTTATCGAAATCTATAATCCGTTATTCTGGAAAGAAAAAGCTGCCGGGCGTTCCACCACTATCGGAAATTTTGAACGCCAATATGATTTTGATATAAATAAAAATAGAATGATTGATGCTTGGTGGCCCGTTGGTCATCCCGAAAAAAAGCAGGCACAATCCCTTCGATGTTATTCCCTGAGCGAATTTGAAATTTTAATTAAAAATATAGGTTTAAAAATTGTGGAAGTTGTTCCCGAAGGCACCATCGATTATGAGAATAAAAAATATATTAATAAGGCTTCGCAGGAGGAATGTATGAGTTATTTGGTGGTATTGTCAGAACCATGATTCGCAGGATTAACAGGATGTACCTGATTAAAGTGAATCGAAGATTCGCTAAAAAGAAAATCAAGGAAATCCTATAAATCGGGAAAATCGTGGTTCTGAAATTTTTTAGCACTAAGCCCATAAAAGTCAATATTAAATATTGATTTTTATCACATCCTTAAATAGCCCTTTTCTTCTTTTCTTCAAATAATAAAACAACTCATCTTCTTTTGAAATAATAGTGGTATCTGCATCACTTTTTATTTCTATTTTTTCAAAACAATCTTTAATAGTTTTATCCGACCACAAATAACCAAAACCAAACAGAATTCCTTTGGATTCTTTTGGGGGAATTTCCAACTTTATTGTATCTCTTTTTTCATAAAAATCTTTAAAATACATAGTAATTTCATGTTTTTTGGCAGTAGGATTGTTGACAAGAATTTTGCCTGGGATATCGCAGCCATAAAAGATAGAGCATAAAATAGCAATTAATATTTTTTTCATGTGTAAGATGATTTAATCTACGCCAAGAGCGTTTTTCTTTTTCCTTTCATTCCTCACCCATTGAATATAAAGTTCTACTTTTTGTTCCAGTCTTAAGAGAACCGTTTCAGG
>JAHDCK010000480.1 GCA_020629915.1 Saprospiraceae bacterium | reverse complement strand
AAATTAAAAAATCGTTCAAAGTATTTTAAAGATTATTGTGGCCGGTTACTTAATTGTATTCTGTGTTCTATTAATGATACATTCAAAATTTAAATGGACAACAACTTCCAGGAACGATTATTTCAACGCATCAAAGAAGCCTTCTCTGATTCGTTTTCGATGGAACATCGCCTGGCCAAAATCCTGAACGTCCCCGTAGAGCGCACCTACCAACTGCTCCGAAGCCAAGCCGAGCTTACCGCCAATGAAGCCTTTACCCTCTCCACTCATTTTGGATTTTCTTTGGATGAAATCGGAACACATCAACCCGGTCTGATCACTTTTCGGTTCAACGCACTTGAGTATAATATTAAAACGCTGCAAGATTTTTTTCAAACAATATTAAAAGAACTCCAATATATAAATGTCATAGGTGCGAAGCAGATGATTTATACCGCCCATGACTTCCCCGTGTTTTCCTTGTTTCAATTTCCGGAACTGGCGGCCTTTAAAATTTTCTTCTGGGGAAGAATCATATTTGATTTACCCGGATTTGATCGGCCTTTTGATTTGGATGAAATGGATCTCGATGCTTTGTCCTCCGGCGAGCGAGCCTGGCAGCAATATCTAAAAATGCCTTCGTTAGAAATCTGGAGTTCGGACATTGCCAACAATGTTTTAAAACAAATATATTATTTCTGGGAGCATAAAATTTTCAAGAAAAAAGAAGATGCGATTATCATCTGCGATAAACTTTCTGAGCTTGTCGAGCACGGTCGTTTACAAGCAGCTGAAAGCCGAAAATTTCATCCTTTCAAAAAGCCACCCAAGCAGGAGAATTTTCAATTGTATTATAATGAAGTGGCCGTTACCGGAAACACCCTTTTTATAAAAACAGAAAAAAACAGCCGTGCCTTCGTCGTGCAAAATACCCTGAATTATCTCGTAACCGATCATCCGATTTACAGTGTTCACACCGAGCGATGGCTGCATCAGCTTCGGCAAAATTCTACCCTGATCAGCGGTGCAAAAAATGACTTACTGAGGGATCGATTTTTTGAAGGACTGCTGAGTAATATTGCTTTTGTCCGGGAACGGATAGGGCAGGGATAAAACAAAAAAAGCCGCCTCGAAAAAAATCGAGACGGCTTGAATTTTTTAAATCTGAATCCTTTCCTACAACCCTGCCTTCGCCGAAATCTCCATCATCCTATCTATTGAAGCTCTCGCCTCTTTGATAAGCTGATCGGACAAATGAATTTCCGGCAACTCATGCTTCATACACAAGTAGAGTTTCTCCATTGTATTCCGCTTCATGTGCGGACAGTCATTACAAGCACAAGTATTATTCGGTGGAGCAGGATAGAATTTTTTATCCGGTGACTTCTTCTCCATCTGGTGGATGATCCCCGCTTCCGTTGCTACAATGAATTCATCAAATCCACTTTCCATCGTATATTTTAAAAGTCCACTTGTAGAACCAATATAATCTGCAATTTCTAAAATATGTGCCTCGCACTCCGGGTGAGCGATCAGCTTCGCCTCCGGGTGACGCATTTGTAATTTGACGATTTTTTCATGGGAGAAAATCTCGTGAACCATGCAAGCACCATCCCAGAGAATCATATCCCGGCCGGTTTTTTTCACGAGGTATTTCCCGAGATTCCGATCTGGAGCAAAGATGATTTCCTTGTCCTTCGGAATGCTTTCGATGATGTGAACGGCATTGGTAGAAGTACAAACAATGTCGGTCAGCGTTTTTAATTCTGCCGTGCAATTGATGTAACTCACCACGACATGCTCCGGATATTTCTCCTTGAATTTTCTAAATAAATGTGGAGGACAAGACTCCGCCAAAGAACATCCTGCTTTCAAATCCGGTAGTAAAACCTTCTTGGAAGGGGATAAAATTTTAGCGGTTTCTGCCATGAAATGCACCCCGGCAAAAACGATTATATCCGCATCCGTACTGGCCGCCTTTTGGGAAAGCCCCAGGCTGTCGCCTATGTAATCGGCAATATCCTGAATGTCGCCTTCCTGATAATAATGCGCCAGGATGATGGCATTTTTTTCTTTTTTCAGTTTTTCAATTTCCTCAAACAAATCCAGCGTCGGATCAACTTCCAGATCCAGGTAGCCGTGCTTGTTGAGTTCCTGTTGCGCTTTTTCTATGGACTGTGACATATTGATTTTATTTTATTATTTTAAAATTAATAACTTCTAATGCTTTTTGGGAGGAGCGAATTAATGCTTCGTCTCCTTTTATTATTCTCAGCTCAAGGGCTTTTTCGATAGCTGCTTTTGCTTCGGAAAATTTTCCCCATTCAAAGAAATTTTTTCCTTTGTGCTGAAAGACAAAATCCATTAAATCCTCAAATTGATTTTTTATTTCAAATATAATTTTATTATGCATTAAATCGGCGGCTTCATTTCTCTTTTGAAATTGCAGCGTTTGAGCCAATCGAATTTCATTTATATAAAAAAATTTCGTTTTTTCTTTTCCTTTAAAATTGAGTTTTGCCTCATTCAAATATTTTCCCGACGCTTCTAACTCCCCCGCAATCCGGCAATAAACCCCCAATCTCGAAAGCACTTTTATTTGTTTAACGCCACTCAGCGATTTTTGTTTTTTTTTAAAAACGCAATTCCCTCTAGAAATGCCTCCCGGTCATTTGGATGCTCCCGTAGATCTTCTCCAATTTTAAAAGACATATCGAAAGGTATTTCAATCATTTGTATTTTTTAAATTTAGTAATGATAAACTAACCAGCGGGTTTTTGAAAAACAAAAAAATAGAGTTGTCATTTCGATGATAGGAGAATCTTGTCTAGGAAGCGAAGAACAGAAGGTCCCTGCTAGTTCTTTGGAGATAACCTAGGAATCAGATTTCCATTTCCTAGACAAGATCTCTCACT
>JAHDCK010000041.1:2746-18172 GCA_020629915.1 Saprospiraceae bacterium | reverse complement strand
TTGTTTTTAACGGATTTCCGGCGGCCTTGAAGCTAAAATCAATAAGGTCAGTTTTTGGGAAACTGCTTGATATACAGCTTCCAATCCAAGTATTTTATATTGGAATCGAGTGTTTTACTTTTGGAAGGATCGCCCTAATAAAATTTAGGCTCAGGTTCTCAAAAATCCGTTAAAAACTCAAAACTGTTTGAGCTGTGCGGATGATTTTAAAAGAACAGATATTAAATTAGGTACTTTGATCAAAGTGAAACTTTATGATTGATGCGAGTTTTTTGAGTTTAGGATTTTTTGGGGTTCTGAGCCGTTAAGAATTTTATTAAGGCGTTGATTTTTTTGTTACTTTTTTTATCAAGAAAAAAAGTAAATACGACAAAAACTCATTCGATGTTTAAATAACATCCTTTTAGGAAAAAATATAGTAAAGTCCAAATTAGAAATAGGAGATAAATAATTATTTTAAAACAATGAATAAGTCAATTTTATCTACAAAAATTTTTATAATTATAATTATAAATATAAGTCAGGCTCAGGAATCCCTAAGCCTGAAGCGCGCCATCGAAATTGGTCTGGAAAATAATTATCAAATTAAAATATCAAAAAAACAAACGGAAATCGCCGCCGCCAGCAATAACTATGAAGCTGCCGGGCGGTATCCAAACGTTAGTTTAAATATTTCTAATAATAATAGTTTTAATTTAACGGAAAACGAAATTGACTTCGCCCAGCAAAATGGAGCTAGTGTTGCTAATGCTCTCGTTCCAAGCGTGGATGCTTCCTGGGTATTGTTTGACGGATGGAAAGTGAATATTAATAAACGTCGCTTCGAGGAATTGCAAAACCAAACGATGGGCAATACGGAAATCGCCATTGAAAATACCATTCAAAGTATCATGCAAGCCTACTACCTCGCCCTGATCCAAAAAGAACAATTGGGCGTTTTGCGGGAAGTCATTCAGTTGTCAAAAGATCGAATCGCTTATCAGGAAATCAAAAAGGAATACGGACAAGCAGGAACTTTTGATATATTACAAACTCAGGATGCGTACCTCAATGATTCCACCACGCTCCTGGTACAAACCAACACATTGGAAACGGCTCTTCGCAATCTCAACCTTGCTATGGGCGTGGATGATTTCTCTAAAACATATATATTAACAGATCCATTACCTCAAAATCCCGCTCGTTATCAATACGAAGTATTGGAAGAAGAATTGTTTAATAATAATAAAAATATAAAAAATTTATACGTTGCCCAGGAGTTGGCGAAAATAAATCTGGACTTTCAGGAGAGTTTTCGTTATCCAACAGTAAGGGCAAATGCCGGGCTGAGATTAAACGGGAACAGTTTTAAACTGTTTAAAGAAAATCCAATGACCCAGGAACCTTTTGGTGCTTTTCTTAGTGGATCATCTAATTTATATTTGAACTTTTCTGCTTCGTATCCGCTCTATGATGCCGGAAATCGAAAACGCAATATCGAAATTGCTAAAATGGAACAGGAAGTATCTGAAATGAACATATTGGATATAAAACGGAACCTATCCGCCCAACTGAATATTACTTTGGCTAATTACAATAACCAACTCCGCTTACTCAATCTCACGGATCAGCTCATTAAAAATTCTAAAACAAATCTCAATCTTGCACAAGAACGTTTCAAAGGTGGACTAATCACTTCCTTTGATTATCGAACGATTCAACTAGCTTACGTCAATGCTTCTCAGTCCCGGTTAAATGCTTTGTATAATTTAAAAAACACAGAAATAGATATATTAAGAATTACGGGAAAGATAAGATCGGTTATGAAAGATTAGGAGTAGATTAAAGTCAAAATAAAAAAAGCAAGGTTTTCTCCAAAAGGGGTTTTCAAAAAAAAGCAAATTTTGTAACTTTGAGTTGTTAAACCAACACTGCCCCAAATCCCATGTGTGTTTTTAACTTAAACCTTATTCCAGTCATGAAGAAATTTATTAATTTATTTATTTGTTTTTTATTATTATTTATGGCAACTTCCCTGATTGCCCAGGAAGATGCAACAGCTGCAGACGCAACGGAAGAAATAGCAGCCATAATTTCAGTTCCCGATGGCAGCACATTGAAATCGGAAGAAGATTTTAAAACTCACAAAAAAACATTTTTGGAAACGGTAGATTGGTTGAATGGCATCCCTCTGAATGATTATATGAAAAGGGAAAAGCCAACTCGGTTCGCCTACTTTTGGTCCATTGGAAATCCAGTGGCCTATCCCGATATCAAAATGGAATGTATTTCTTTTATAGAGAAAGAACCGAGCTATGTTTATGGGTCAGACCTGATGATGACTTATGCCATGAACATGGTAAAGTATAAAATTGATAAGGGGGATACAGCCACTGAAAAGGATGCCCAAATTGCGGGAATGAAAGCAATGGTTAGTGCTTACCAAACGCTCGAAGATGAAAAAGAAAAATCCAAATCAATGGATGCTTATGTAGATTTGATAGAGCGGGGCGATCTGGGCAGCTTTCTGGATAATATTTTGAAAGAGAAAAAATAATATATTATAATATACAAAAAATCCGCACAATAAATTTTGTGCGGATTTTTTTTGCTTGGTTTGAAGTTAAGCAGGTAGTCCATTTAAACCGCCGAAAATTTCGAGGATTTATTTTGTCCTCCTAGCTCGGTGTTTCTTGTTAGGCGAGACGCCTGACAGAAACCCCAATGGATTAGTTGCTTAACTTCAAACGTGATATAATTAGGTATTAACTCATGCTCTTTTCTGCAATTCAAAATTTCTTTTCAAAACAGCAATACTCAAATACTGGAACTCATTGGATTGAACAATATGCTGAATCACTGTGACATTTTTTTCATTTAATGTAGCTTTTAAAAAAAGCAACTTTTCCACTTGTTCGTTCAATTCGTAAATCTTTTTGAGAATCCGGTTATTATTAAAAGTGATGGATTTTAATTTGGGAATACTTCCAAATCCTTCTTCCTCCGGTGCATTTGTAATTTTTTCGAGAGGAATATACTGCTGCCCCAACAAGCTTATTTCCTGTTGCGCACTCATTATTTTATTGTACAGTAGGTTAAAAACTTCTTTTAAACCCTCATGCTCTATATATTCATTTGGCGATTTCATTCGGTTACTTATGGGATTTAGAGCATGTTTAAATTTTCATGATTGAGAGAAAGCCTTCAAATTTTATTTTGGAAGAGGCAAATTTTGCAGTCGGATGCGGGCAATCCGACGAAAAATTTAACGAAGTCCAGAATAAAATTTGCGGCTTGTAGCCGATTAATGGAATTTTAAACATGCTCTTATATAAGATGATATTTTTCTTTTAAAATATGCTTGAAAGGTAACCCCGTCTGTTGCTAATTGTTGCCAATTCTACCCTCTACTGTGACATCTTAATAGTTTATCCACGGTACTTTTCCCGAAATCCACATCTTTCTCCACAACGATTGTGGAGAACTCGTTTGTCATTTTCACCTTTCCTGTCTCAACATTTTTTAATTTTGTTCGCTTTTGTAGAATGAAGGGAACTGAATAATAAAAATGCGTTTACAAAAATTAGAAATAAAGGGATTTAAAAGTTTTGCGGATAACACGTCCATTAATTTTAATGAAGACGTTATCGGTGTCGTGGGGCCAAATGGTTGTGGTAAATCCAATATCGTGGATGCGATTCGTTGGGTGCTTGGGGAGCAAAGCTCCAAGGAGTTGCGCTCGGATAAAATGTCCAGCGTGATTTTTAACGGAACGAGAAAACGCAAGCAAGGCGGACTGGCCCAGGTTTCCCTTACTTTTGAAAATACCAAAAATCTCCTGCCCACAGAATACCACACCGTGACCATCACCCGCCTGCTTTACCGCAGCGGCGAATCCGAGTACCGCCTCAACAATGTCACCTGCCGACTGAAAGACATCAATTCCCTGCTCATGGATACGGGAATTGGTTCCAACTCCTACGCCATCATCGCCCTGGGGATGGTGGATGACCTCCTGGCCGACAGGGAAAATTCCCGCCGCCGGATGCTGGAACAGGCTGCTGGTATTTCTAAGTATAAAATTAGAAAACGCGAAACGCTCAATAAATTAAAACTTACCACCGATGACCTGGAGCGCATCGAGGATTTGTTGTTTGAAATTGAAGGAAATCTCGAAACGCTGGAAAAGCAAGCCAAGCGCGCTAAGAAATATTTTGAACTAAAAGAAAATTATAAAACCTTTAGTATCGACCTCGCCATTTTACAGGTGAATGAATACAAGGAGAATTATAAAAATTTAAAAACTAAAATAACGGAAGAGGAGGATCGCAAGCGAACCCTCGAAGTGGAAGCAACGCAACTGGAAGCACAACTGGAAGCCAGTAAAAAAGATAATCTGGATAATGAAAAACTGCTGGCTGAAAAACAACGCCTGCTGAATGACCTGGTTGGTAAAATCCGCAATATGGAAAATGACAAGCGGGTTTTTGAGCAAAAAGTGCAATTCATCCGGCAGAATACGGAGAGCCTGAAAATAAATTTGGAATCAGCAAATTCGAGATTGCAAACGGTGGATGCCGAAATTCAAAGTTATTTATCGCAGGTAGAATCGGAGAAAAGTATCGAAGGACAACTGGAAGGACAACTGAAAGAGGCCGAAGCGAAGCTGGCATCCATTAAAGAAAATCACGGCAGTCTGAAAAGCGAGTTGGATGATTTTATTCAAAACCAACAAGAATTAGAAAGACAAATATTTGAAAAAGAAAAGCAACTCGCCATCAATGCCAATCAGGTTTTAAATCTGAAAAACGATGTGCTGCGTTTTGAAAATGAAGTCAAACAGCGACAAGGAGAAATGTCCGGTTTTAGCGAAAAGCTCAATGAACTGGAAAAGGTGCAAACAGAAAAAACGAAGTTGCTGACGGATATGGAGGAACAGGAAAATCAGCGGCAAACCCAACTCACCGAAAAAGAAACCCAACTGGATGATCTCAAGCAGCAAATCGTTTCGCTGAATCGAAAATTGGATGCTCGAAAAAATGAACATCAGCTTACGAAAAGTCTGGTGGATAACCTGGAGGGATTCCCGGAGTCGATTAAGTTTTTGAACAAAAGTAAAACCTGGAAAACAGGCGCACTCTTATTGTCAGATATTATATATTGTAAAGAAGAATATAGAGTCGCCATTGAAAATTACCTGGAGCCGTACCTGAATTACTACGTCGTCAAAAATCTCAAGGAGGCGTATTCGGCTATCGATCTCCTGACTAAATCCAATATGGGGAAAGCCAATTTTTTCCTTTTGGATGAAATGCCGGAGCCGGAGATTTTTGATCGCATCCCGCCACTCGAAGGAACGATCTCGGCATTGGATGTTTTAAATATAGATGATAAATATAAGAAATTAGCCAATTTTTTGCTGGGGAAAGTGATGATCCTTGAAGACAATCAGGCAGATGCCATGCCGGTGATTCAGGATGGAAAAAATATTGTTTTATCTAAGGATGGAAGATTTTCGAGGAAGAAGTTTTCGATTAGCGGAGGTTCCGTTGGACTATTTGAAGGAAAGCGAATTGGACGCAAAAGAAATTTACAAATATTAGATAAGGAAATAAAAAAACTGGAAAAAGAAGGCAAGACACTCAATGACGCCTTTGAAAAATTGCAGGAGGATGTAGAAACCCTCAAGGCGTCCAGTCGTGCCGGGAATATGCAGGAGGAGCGCGAATTTCTAAATAAAATTTCAGGAGAAGTCATTCAACTGAGAACGCGGGTCGAAAATTTTCAATCTTTTATACAAGAAACAGAAACGAAAAAAACGGGCGCACAAAATCAAATTATAAGTATAGAAAAAAACGATATTGAAGTAAATGCTGCGCTCACACTTGCTCGGCAAAACGCTGCCAGCACTCAAAGTCAAATGAGCCAAATGGATGGTTCCTACCAGCTAGTGGCCCAACAAATGAGCGATGCTTCTGCCGCCTACAACCAGAAAAATATTGAATTTATCCGGCAGCAAAATAAAATTGCTTCCCTGGAACGAGAGCTCTCTTTTCGTCAAAATCAAAAAGCCGAAAGTCAAAACCAACTAAGCTCCGGCAACAAAACCCTGGAACAATCCGACATCGAAATGAAACAGGTTTTGCTGGATATTGAAAATCTGGAAAAGGAACTGCTGGAAAATTATGATGTCAAAAATGAACGCTCTACCGATCTGGCAGAATTTGAACAGTCCTACTACAAGGGCAGGGGAGGCATCAACGAACTGGAAGACAACTTGCGCAAGCTTAACAAGCAGCGACAAGATACCTTAATATTGATAACAGAATTGAATAATAAATTTTCAAATGTGAAATTGCAGATGAACTCCATCGGCGAGCGTCTGAAAATTGAATTCGGTCTGGACATCAATGAGGTGATGAATCAGGAACCTACAACCGACATGGATATCCGCCAACTCGATTCCAAGGTGTACGGTCTCAAACGCCGCTTGGATAATTACGGTGAAATCAATCCAATGGCCGTCGAAGCTTATGACGAAATGAAGGAACGCTACGACACCATCAACACCCAGCGCGAAGATATTCTCGAAGCCAAGGATTCCCTCTTGCAAACCATTGACGAAATTGAAACGACGGCCACGGAGCAATTTCTCGAAGCCTTCAATCAGGTGCGCGTCAATTTTCAGGAAGTTTTCCGCAACCTCTTTACCGAGAATGACAGCGCCGATATGCTCCTCGAAGACCCGGAGCAACCACTGGATTGTCGCATCCTCATCACGGCCAAACCAAAAGGAAAACGCCCGCAGACGATCAATCAATTATCGGGAGGAGAAAAGACCTTGACCGCTACGGCTTTGCTCTTCGCCCTTTACCTTTTGAAGCCTGCGCCCTTCTGTATTTTTGATGAGGTGGACGCCCCGCTGGATGATGCCAATATTGCTAAGTTTAATAGAATCATCAAGAAATTCTCCGAGGATTCTCAGTTTATTATCGTGACGCACAACAAGCAGACGATGGCAGCAGTAGATATAATCTACGGCGTGACGATGGCAGAGCAAGGTGTTTCCAGTGTCGTTCCCGTTGACTTCCGGGCCTTGAATTAATTTTTATATACATAAAAAAGTGACGGGAATAGTATTTTCGTGTCAGGTGTTCCACCTGACACCAGCAATGCGGCCGATTTGTTTTTCAAAACCAATAAACCTACGCCAGTCAATGGTTATTTTTTGAAAAGAGCGTTTCCTACTGAAAACTAAACAATTCATTCAAATACTGTTCTCTCGTATTTGAATTATAATTATCAAAACAATCTCCCAGGCCGGAACGCATCAAGCTAACGCAAGTGCCATTGGCGTGTTGGTCTTCGCGATGGTCACGGTCGAGGTAGCAGTGGCCCAGTTCGTGGAAGACGACAAACTCCCGCCAGAGTGCAGAAGACGAATTCCAAAAATCCAAATCTATAGTAACTTCATTAGGCGCATCGCTGCTATACATACAGAGACCAGCGACGTGTTCCTGATCGATTGCTTCAATTTTTCCAATGATGCCATCGGCGGCAAGGTCAATATCCAGTCCGCGCTTGGCACCTTCATTTTCAAAGCGATCAAAATAGGCCTGAAGGTCAGCTTCTACTTCAGCGTTGTTGGAAGAATCACTGGGATCGTCGAGATCCACATCAATACGGTTGCAGGAAGCAAGGAGGAAAAGGAAAGCAAGGAGAAAAAACGGGTTTTTCAATGATAACATAGTTGAAGGGTTTTGTTGAGTTTAGAAAATATTGAAAAAATAAAATGTAAATTTATTCTATGTTATCTGAGTTTTGTAGGTGAAAATTTGTTGTTTACAAAATGATAAAGAATTAACTATGTTAGGTTATTGGTTATTGCATTTAATATTAAATTTATTTTTTTTTATTTAAAATAGTAAAATGTAGTGCAGCAGATAATTTCGAGAAAAATAAATGTTAAAATTTGATTTTTTCTTGACAGATGAAACTAAGCACTTTAACTTTGCGTTATATATCCAATTCTACTACACAACTATAACCGCTACTAAACAACACCATTATCCATTTTAGCCTTTTGGCTCTAACCACAATTTCCCATTAAAACGATTTGAAAAGCATTTTTTCACCCAAAAAACCTATGCAAAAAATGACCATGAACCTAATAAACACCTGAAGCAATTCCTATAAATTTTCCTGCTTCGGTTTTTCGCAATGTTTGAATATATAAATTGTATTTATTAAGCAATTTTAGATATTCTATTATATCCCTGCGCCTGATTCAATCCTTTGATTTATTTCAAAGGGCTGGAAAGATATATCCCTATGCTAAGTATATATTTATTCTATGTAGCACTTTTTGCTATGAAATGTGATATTTTATTATTTTTTAACTTAAACTATGAAATTTTTCGTATGAAAAAAACTATCTTACACTCACTTTATTTTACGGGCATTTTAATGTTTCTGGCAACGGCCGGACAAGCCCAAAGTTGTATTTACAGTGCCACAGCTGATCTGGTGGAAACCAGTTCGGATGGTACAACCTGTGATTTTATTTTAGACTTGTGTGTATCTGTTCCCAACTCTCCAAGTCCCAAGCGGATTGAGTACACTATTAGTTATGACTCTAACGGAGATGGAACAGTAGATGCTACTCAGACTTTTGTTTATGATCCTCCCGGAGGTTCCACTACTATTCCGGAAGGCACTTATTGCTTGTCTGGTTTTCCCGGGGATGAATCCTTTGAGATAAAGGATGTCCCTTGCGATACGGAGTTTGAAGTATCTATTATCGGGTACACGAATGCCGCTGGTGGAGGCGGTGGAGATTGCAGTTCTATTGTTGGAACGGTTAGCTTAGATAATAATTTGCTTCCTGTAGAATTGCTTGCTTTCGATGGACAGCTCAAGGAAAGTTCTGTACAACTCAACTGGTCTGTAGCCTCTCAGATAAATAATCAATTGTTTGAAGTCCGACGAAGTACGGATGGGCTGGAATTTGATATTATCGGAGTGGTAGAAGGAGACGGAGATTTAATTGAATACAAAGAATTTACATTTGTAGATGAAAACCCTGCTGCCGGAATAAATTATTATCAATTGCGTCAGGTAGATTGGGATGGAACACACGAATTTTCAGATGTGATTCAGGTAGAGAACAGAAATGTCAATGAAGTAATGACTGTTTATCCAAATCCAACTCAAGGTCATATTTATATTGATTATATAGATGGATTTAAAGAGGGGGATGAGGTGATTGTTTACAATCCGCTTGGGCAATTAGTTTACTCAGCAAATGGCATTCAAGGAAGGCGAATAGAAATGAATCTTTCCTTTTTAAAAGAGGGAACGTATTACATGAAATTTGTAAAAGGTAACAAGACGTATATTAATAAATTATTATTGTTTTAAGAAGTTAGGTTTCCACTTTTGAAAAAGTGGTGTTTATTGGTTAAGGAAGTCCCCGTCAATTTGGCGGGGACACTTTTTTTATATACTACTGAATTAAATTGATAAGCGTTTTGAAATCATCGAAACTGGCATCATCTGTTTTCATCGTGAGCAGGTTTTGTAAATCCTGAAGCGTAATACCCGCATCATTCATATTATCTTCCAGTTCTATTAGTGTTTTTTTAGTGCGTACTTCTACTTTTCCTTCTGCAATTTGCTTCATTCGCCACTGGAATGTGCTTTTCATTTTTTGCCAAATCCGTTCGTTGATTTCAATATGGTCACAACCCGGACGAATCGCTTCTGCCTCTCGGAAGGCCAAATTGTTGCGGGCAAGCATTTTACCTTCTTTTATAATAAAATAAGAAGTATGTGCCCAGCTTGTATCAGCCGTTAGTAATTTGGAATATAAAACGAGTTGGAGATCTTCCTCATTTTTTATGGTATTCTTTCGGTAGTTGGTTCCGCTCCATTTTAAATCTACCACACTCAATTCTCCATTGCCTTTTTCCAAAACCAGGTCCGCCTTACCAGTAATAGGCAAATCTAAAAATTTTCCATTCAGCGGTAACTCCGTTCCTCTGATTTTCCATCCGTTGGATTGAATCATGTGCAACAAACTCCAGGCAGCAAATTGTAGCCGATTGACAAAAGCTTGTCGTTCCGGCTCCCGGCCATACATGAGAAAAACCACGCCTTCCTGTGCCAGCAAACTAGCAGATTGCCGTCGAACCCAATCCTGAGTATCCTGCTGATTCCAGGTAAGGACCTCTTCCTTAAACATTTTTTCAAACATCCGATGCGCCAGATTACCCATTAAGGTAGTATCCTTGACAACGCTAAGTATTGAAGATTTATTTAATTTTATTTTATGTTTAAAAATCCATTGATAGGGATAATAAAATAAAGCATCCAGGCTGGAAAAGGATTCCCTTTCATTTTTTTCAAAACGCTCCGGGCGTTCAATTTGAAGATAAGCTTTAGGAATGCCTAATTGACGGACGGGAATATTTTCTGTCCCCGGCGTTTTAAAATATTTTTTTAAAATATCAGAATTTTCAAAATTATCTATATCAATAGTTATCGGAGCAAGGTTTTCAAAGGCCGCTTCCAAATCGGCAAACAAGGCATGAGGGCTGGCATCTTTTCCATCTACCCGTTCTGGTAAAACCAGCAATAACCGATTTTTACAATTTAATACAGGCTGGGGCCGCTGCCAGAGCAATCGGGCATTTTCCCGTTCGGGGGATTCCAGTCGTATATGTTTATTTTGCAACCATTTAATTTCATCCTTGTACCACCGGGAGAAAAAATGATCCCGTTCGTTGCGAATAAAATTCCACCAGAGTAAATTTTCAACCGGAGCGATGAGGGAACCCGCTTTGTGGACAAAAGGCAAATGCCCCTTTTCCATTTTTTTAAACAGCACAGGAGCCGGTTCATAAATTGTTCGTACCACGCGTTCCAGCTCCAGGTGAGACAATTGATTTTCAGGCAGGGTTTCCAGCAGTTCCACAATGCGTTTGGCCTGCTCACTCAGCACAAGCAGGGAGCTTTGCTTTTTACCTTCCGTATCAAAAATTTTAAATGCCCACTGATTTATATATTTAAAAATCTCGATGACATTTTCCTTGGGCACCTTCTCCGTTAAATTATATCGTTGTCGCTCAAACCAAAACTGATATTGAAATTGAACTTCATTAAAATCCAGGGTTGGATCGATAGCGGCCGTTTCCCTCAGTTCTTCAAAATAGCGCGCAATTTGTGCCATCCAGTTGTCACTTTTCAGTCCGGGAGTTTGAGCGATCATCCTTGCTATGAGTTGAGCCAGGTCATCCCTCAACGGTTTGATAGATAAAGTGACAAACTCCATGATTTGAAATGGGTTGACGGGTTCCCATAAAAATGAAGGGACCAGTTTTAAAATTTGCAGGAGAGGGCGGGCGAGAGAAGCCGATAAAATTCCGAGGCTTGGTAATCCTTCCTGAATGAAGGCATTATCCAGAGAACGGTTCTTCTCCGGGATAAGACAAAGCGGGCGAAACTCCGGATTGTGCCTAAGCAGTTGGGCCAGAAAAACAGCCGCATCCGTTTCACGTTTCGTTTTAAAAAGCAAGAGAGACCCATCGCCCTTCAAGTTGATTTTTTTTGTTTTTCCTTTTTTTAATAAGCGTTTTTTTAGAATGTCTAAATCAGAACTGCTTTCTGGTATTTCAGGATAAAATATTTGTTTTAAAATAATGCCTTTTTGTTCTAAAAATTTAAAATAGTCATAAATGTAAAAAGGCAATATCTCAATGGGTTCTACCAGATGAATTTCTGTAAAAGGAAGATCAAGGGTTTTTGATTTTTCACGGATAGCGACAAAGCGGTTAGCAAAACTGCCGTCGAGTGCAGAATATTTTTGCTCTTTTTGGCCAGATAAAATGGCTTCGATTTCCGCCAGAGTTAGCAAGCGGTGTGGATCGCCGGATTGTCCTTCAAAATTCCATCCTGCTAAAAGCAATTCGTTGCGTCTTTCCAGTAAAGCCCCCGCAGTGGCAAACTGATCCGCTTCAAAAGAAGTTTGATAAAATGCTCCGGGTGATTGTTCCAGATGCTTTATGAGCGCCTGCCGAAATTCTTCAATTTGGAGATATTCATTATTCGTAGGATGCCCGGCCAGCCCTAAATAGGTTTCCAGTATTTGCAGTAATCCTTGTATCCCGGCATAGTAAATTCCGCCGGATACTTTATCCCCGTTGTGGATGGCTCTTGGATAAACCGATTCATCGAGATCTAACCCAAAGTATAAAATCATAATATAATAAGTATTCCCAAAAGTAAGGTTAAAAGAGGGTATTTCAAAAAGTTGATACTTTTTATTTTTGTAAACATATTATTGATAAAAATAATTCCATTAGAAAACCAAACTGTCTTCCATTTTTTGAATTTTTCCGCATTTGTCCCTAACTTGTGATTAACTCTCAAAAAAGTAACAAACACTATTCAAAAAAGCCAACCTTAAATGTGAGAAATGCTGATCCATAAGGGTCAGAGGACTTGATTTATGAATTTGACTAAGCCTTATGCCTGAAAAAAATACCATTTTCTGGGTATGCCTTTTTTTGCTGTTTTGTAAAGGATTACAAAGTCAGCCTTTTGCCAGTTCCCCTGTTTCTCCTCCTCTGGATTGTGGCTTCAATCTCGTCAAAAACGGAAGTTTTGAAGACTATTCAGACTTGCCTTTATTTTCCAGTCAGTGGTATCTGGCAGATCATTGGACGAATGCAGGAGGAGATGGGACGCCTGATTATTTTAATTATTCTGATCCGGCCAGCAATGCTCTGGCGATTGTCAATTATTATGTATTTCCTCCGGATGGAGATGGAATGATGGGGTTCATTACCTGGGGATATAATGGTACAGAAAATTACCGCGAATATATCCAGGTACAATTAGAGCAACCTTTGGTTGTTGGAGAAACCTATGTTATTTCCTTTAAAATTGCCAATGGCCAACCCATCTTTCCCGCTATCAATTTTGGTTTTGGTTCGGATGGAATGGGGCTGCATTTTTCTACTACCCCGGTTGTTCAGCAAAATAATGTAGACATCGATGTCACCCCTCAAATTGAAATTCCGGGAGTTTTGTACACCGTGGACTGGGAACAGTTTGTCTTTTCCTTTGTGGCCGATCAGCCTTACGAATATTTGACTATTGGAAATTTTCAGGATGATGACAATACGGAATCCTATTTATTTAATCCAGGGATTGGATTTTATTCATGGGCCTATTATTTTATAGATGAAATTGTAATGTATCAGGAAGACGACAGTCCGCCCCTGGTAAATATGCCCAATGAGATTTTGTTTTGCGAAGGTGATAATTTACAACTGGATGCGACCTTTACAAACTCTACGTATTTATGGTCTGATGGTTCTACTAGTCCAACTTTTGCGGTGGATACTTTTGGAACACATTGGGTAGAAGTAACTAATCCCTGTGGAATGGTTCGGGATTCATTCGACGTCGTTCCTAATTTTCCCGATCCCTTCCTGGGTGAAGATACGACGATTTGTACCGGATATGAAGTAGTTTTAGATGTAAGTTATGGTAATTCAACATATATCTGGAATGATAATTCTACTGATCCGACGCTTACGGTTAATAGTCCGGGGCTGTATGCGGTCACGGTTACAAATAATTGTGGAACCGAATACGATTCTATTGTCGTTTCCCAAACCACCGGGACACTGGACTTTGATTTTGGTCCGGATTTAGAGGCTTGTGC
Source organism: Saprospiraceae bacterium (assembly GCA_020629915.1). Classification (GTDB taxonomy): domain Bacteria; phylum Bacteroidota; class Bacteroidia; order Chitinophagales; family Saprospiraceae; genus JAHDCK01. Next base: position 4,461 of record JAHDCK010000041.1, on the reverse strand, counting down.
CGGACAACCCATTGTGCTGAATGCCGGGCATCCCGGGGCCACCTATCTTTGGAATACTTTTGAATCCACTCAAACGATCACGACAAATGTTACAGGAAGTTACGGGGTGAGTATTACCAATCAATGCGGGACGGTTTCTGATTATATTTTTATAGAATTTATTGATGAAAATTTTATATTAGATTTGCCAATTACGGATACGGTTTGTGTAGGTGATTCGTTATTGCTGGATGCCGGAAATTCCAATGGGAATTTTTTGTGGTCAACAGGTGATACAAGTCGGCAAATTTATGTAACGGAAGAAGGATTTTACAAAGTAGAACTAACCGGACAATGCGATACACTCGTTGATTCTGTATATGTATTTAAGTTATCTAATTTTTTATGGTTTGATTTGGGAGCGGATCAGGTCCTTTGCCCCGGAGACAGCATTACGTTGACGGCTAACAGTTCAGCTGATCCGGAATATTTATGGTCAACAGGAGAAACAACTCCGAGCATCAATGTGGATCAGGGAGGACTGTATTGGGTGGAGGCCCGAACCTATTGCCGGGTCTTCAGGGATAGCATTCAAATTCTGGGAAGCGGAGCTGGCTTTGAGGTGGACTTAGGAAATGATACCACGATTTGCCCAAATGATGTCCTCTTGCTGGATGCCGGAATTGCCGGGGTCGATTACCTCTGGCAGGATGGCAGTACCAATCCGACTTTTGCTGCCAATGCTAATGGCTGGTATGCTGTAACTGTTTCGACACCTTGTGATATGGATACAGATTCTGTTTTTATAAATATTGATAATTCAGTTGTAAATATAAATTTAGGAAATGATACAACGCTCTGTCCCGGAGAAATTTTGATGCTGGATGCAACAGCTCCGGGAGCAACCTACCTTTGGTCAGATAATTCTACAGCAGCTACACTTTCCGTTAATTCTGCCGGAGTGTATTGGGTGGAAGTTCGGAATCGTTGTTCTGTTGACAGAGATACCATTAATGTATTTTATAATACGAATATTGTAGATGTGAATTTGGGAGGGGATACTTCTTTTTGTGCAGGAGCCAACCTTACTTTAAGTGCTGGAAATTCCAATGTAAATTATTTATGGAGTACGGGAGATACCACGGAAAGCATTTCTGTTTCACAAGCCGGGACATATTCGGTCTTAGTAGCGGATGCTTGTAACACGGAATCAGATACAATAGAAATAAATACGATTTCTGGTAATTTATCATTAACATTAGGCAATGATACAACACTTTGCCCCGGAGAAATTTTCCAATTAGATGCAACAAATTTGAATGCCAATTACCTCTGGTCAACGGGTGATACAACGAGTAGTATTTTAGTTGGAACGAGTGGATTGTTTTGGGTAGAAGTCAGTAATGAATGTATTACCATTTCCGATACAATTAGTATTAATTATAATACAAATTCTATAGATGTTAACCTTGGGGTTGACACAATAATTTGTACTGGAAATAATTTAATTTTAAATACAGGAGTTTTAAATGCTTCTCATATGTGGAGCACAGGTGATACCACTCAAAGTTTAACTGTTAATCAACCCGGCACTTATTGGGTGAGTGTATCTAATACATGCTGGATGGATTCAGATACAATAAATATAAATACGATTTCTGGTAATTTGTTGCTAGAGTTGGGGAATGATACAACGCTCTGTCCGGGCGAAATTTTACAAGTAGATGCAAGCAATC
>JAHDCK010000041.1:0-2646 GCA_020629915.1 Saprospiraceae bacterium | reverse complement strand
TTGCCATTACAACAGGAGGGAACTATTCGGTAACTGTAAGCAATGAATGTGGTACATTAAGGGATTCTGTATATATAGAATTTATACCTGAATTGTGGCCAATCGATCTGGGAAGCGACACCACGATATGCAATACGGATTCTATTTGGCTCGATGCTTATACTTTTGGAAATGTGGAATATCTTTGGCAGGATGGCAGTACATCACCTTTTTATCAGACAGGGGAAGCAGGAGTTTATGAAGTTGTCGTGACTTCTCCTTGCGAAACGCTGACTGATGCCATTGAAATAACATCAATTGTATGCAAGGAAGATATATGTGATGTTTTTGTGCCAACTTTATTTACTCCTAATGGAGATGGAAATAATGACCGGGCAGGGGTGAGTATGAGTGGAGATTGTTTTAGGAAATTAGAAAAATACGTTTTTAAAATATATAATCGCTGGGGCGAACAGGTCTTCTCTGCAAATATTCCGTTTGAAGATTGGGATGGAACGTTTAGGGGAAAAGACGCACCAGTCGGTGTTTATGTTTGGTTTTATGAATTTACGATTCAAGGGGAAACGTATTTTGATAGCGGTGATATAACATTAATAAAATAGCTCTTTTAGATTTTGTATATTTGTGGCTAATTTTATATTAAAAAATAAAAATATGAAAACTTTTTTATCCTTCTTTTTTTCTTGTTTAACTATTTTTGCCATAGCCCAGCCGGATCGGTGGCAGCAGCGAGCAGAGTATGTCATGGAGATCGATATGGATGTTAAAAAACATCAATATGCCGGAAAACAAAATTTGACTTATTTTAATAATTCTCCGGATCAGTTAGATAAGGTTTTTTATCATTTGTATTTTAATGCATTTCAACCTGGAAGTGCGATGGATGTTCGGAATCAAACTTTGCCGGATTCGGATAAGCGGGTAAAAGGGAAAATTCAATCCTTCGGAAAAGATAAAATTGGTTGGATAAAAGTCAAGAGTCTCAAAATGGATGGAAAGGATTGTACCTTTGAACACGTTGGAACCATCCTCGAAGTGATCCCGCCCCGCTCTATCAAACCCGGCGAAAAAGTTCGGTTCGATATGGTTTACGATGCACAAATTCCGAAGCAAACCCGCCGTTCCGGTCGGGACAATAACGAGGGGATTTCTTATTCCATGACCCAGTGGTATCCCAAAATGTGCGAGTACGATTATCAGGGCTGGCATGCAAATCCCTATATCGGTCGGGAGTTTTACGGCATCTGGGGAGACTTTGATGTGAAGATTACGATTGACTCAGATTATACAATTGGCGGAACGGGTTATCTCCAAAATCCGGATGAAATCAAACATGGTTACGACGGTAAAAAATTTCAAAAACCAAGAAAGAAAAAATCCACCTGGCATTTCAAAGCTCCAAATGTTCATGATTTTGCCTGGGCTGCCGATCCGGATTATGTTCACACCACGGCTCAGGTTCCCAATGGTCCAACCCTTCATTTTATCTATCAGGACAATGATAAAACCCGGGAGAACTGGGAAAAGTTACCGGAATATACGATTAAAGCTTTTGAATATATAAATAAAAATTATGGTGTTTATCCCTACGATCAGTATACGGTTATCCAGGGCGGAGACGGCGGGATGGAATATCCTATGAGTACCCTCATCACCGGGCATCGTTCGTTGCGAAGTTTAGTTGGGGTGACCGTTCACGAAATTTTTCACTCCTGGTACCAGATGGCTTTGGGGAGTAATGAGGCACTTTACGCCTGGATGGATGAAGGCTTTACGAGTTATGGATCTTCCATTACGATGAAGCATTTATTTGATCCCGACTCAGACACCGATCCACTTCGTCGCACCTATAGTGGTTATGTTTCTTTTGTGAAATCCGGGATGGAAGAACCGCTTTCCACTCATGCGGATCACTTTGTGACCAACCGGGCCTATGGGGTTGGGTCCTATACAAAAGGAGCTTTATTTTTGCATCAACTGAGTTATATTATAGGAGAAAAAAATCTGAAAGAGGGGATGATAAAATACTACGACACTTGGAAATTCAAACACCCCAATCCCAATGATTTTATTCGTATAATGGAAAAACAAAGTGGATTGGAACTCGATTGGTACAAGGAGTACTGGGTCAATACAACGCATACGGTGGATTATGGAATTGAAAATGTAGAGGCAGGAGATAAGAAAAATACGAATATTATTTTAAAACGAATTGGTATGATGCCTATGCCCATTGATGTGTGGATTACCTATAAGGATGGAACAAAAGAAATATATAATATTCCGTTGCAAATCATGCGTGGAGAGAAAAAACAAGAAGATAAAAATATTAAAATGAAATATGCAGAAGACTGGATGTGGGTAGCACCCGAATATAAATTATCCATACCAAGTGTTCCTAAAGATATACAAACTATTGAAATTGATGAGTCTTATCGCTTAATGGATATTGATAGATCTAATAATAAATGGGATGCAAGTGTGGAAGGAAAACGCAAAAAGAAGAAAGAAGATAAGGAGGATTAACACTAATTATTTTTTTTACTACTGGACATGGAACAAATATAAAAAAATAGACTGGCGTAGGTTTTACCTACGCCGAAACGCTCGTAGCGGTTTTTAACCGCTTTAACACAGGTTAAAAAC
>JAHDCK010000479.1 GCA_020629915.1 Saprospiraceae bacterium | reverse complement strand
ATACTTCCGGTCATTCGTTTCAAATTTTTTCAGAATGGTATCATAAACCGGCTCCACTATTTCAAAATACATAACAGAATCCTCGAATATATCAAAAGTCAATTCAAAAGTGTCTGTTGAAAAAACTTTCTTATCCTTTTCACCTTTAGATTCTATCTGTAAAACAGCCGATTCAAAATTCACATTTTGCGCCTGAGCAAAACTGCTGGCAAACAACCAAAATATTATAATATATTTTTTCATAAAAAATACTACAAATACAACAATTAATGATTTCACCTCCTGCCCAATAAATTCTAAAAAAAAGCATACAAAAAATATCGTGTACCATTTCCTCATACCCCTAAGACGACTCTGAGAAAAATTTCGTTGCATTGGATGCGGAACTTATTTTCCTGATTTAAAGTTATAACATTACTTACCGGAGTCAATCGCTGCTGCATTTCAAATAATGGACTCCAATTCTTAACTTTATGGACCAATTCCATAAAGTATTTTCCTATTTTAAAAATACAATTATGAATCGTTTAGATGCGAATAAAAGCACACTGGACAATCCTTATGGTATTCCTGTGAACATCTTCGCCAATGCAGCGGTAAAAGTAGAACCGGTAGCTGTTGAAGAACTCTCTACCCTACTCGATCTGCAAAACACATTAGCGGAAATTCAATCTGTTGATCCGGATTTTTTTGTTGGAACGGCAGGAATAGAACAAGTAGCGATTACCCCGGATTTCCACAAAGGAAAGGGCATTCCGATTGGAACGACTTTAAAAACAAAGGGATTTATCGCGCCTCAGGCCATCGGCAAAGATGTCAACTGCGGAATGCGATTGTACATTACCGACCTGAAGGCAGATGAAATTCGGAGCCGATTACCTGAGCTTAAAAAAGCAATTCGTCATATATATTTTTATGGCGGACGTGAAATTCCGATTACGCCCAATCAAAAAGAGGCCCTGTTGAGAAACGGACTCATCGGACTTCTGGATACCTGGAAGGAAACTGAAAACGAAGGGCTGTGGAAATTTTACGATGCAGTACAGCAGGAAAAGGATATTGATAGAGTCATGGACAAAGGGTCCCTGACCACCGGTGGAATTTTTGAGGGTTTGCATAATTATGCCAAGCACACCCACAAATCTTACGATAGTCAAATTGGTTCTATTGGGGGTGGCAACCATTTTGTGGAAGTGCAACAAGTGCAAAACATCATGGACGGAGCCACAGCTCATGCCTGGGGATTGAAAAAAGAGGCTGTTGTTATTATGATTCACACGGGGTCTGTGAGCGTGGGTTATCCTACGTCCACTCATTTTATTCAATTATTAAAATCTATATATCCAAAAAACATACGTCATCCGGAAAACGGTATTTACGCCTTGCCTTTCTCTGAAAAGTACAAGGCCAACTGGGATAGCTTTTGGATGTCTTTGTATAATGCGGCTAACTTTGCATTTTGCAATCGAATGTTCCTTGGATTGATGATGCAGCGCATTTTGCAAGAGCATCTTGGGGATTTTAATTTTGAATTATTATATGATAGCGGTCACAATATGTTGTGGAAGGAGGAAGAAAACGGCGTACCGGTTTTCATCCACCGCAAAGGAGCTTGTCCCGCTCGTGGCCCTGAGCAAATGACTCAAACGCCCTTTTTATGGACAGGCGAACCGGCTTTGATTCCGGGGTCGATGGGTGCATCGAGTTTTATCCTGGCGGGTCAGGGACACAGGGAAAGTCTCAGCAGTGCGAGTCATGGTGCAGGCCGATCTTTGTCGCGGGGCGATAGTTTGAAAGTATCAGATGATATATTTGAAAAATTTATGTCCGAATTTCATATCATCACACCGATTGATCCAAATGACCCACAGATTAGCAGACGCTCGGACATCCTTAAAAAGTGGAAGGACGAAATCAAGAAAGAAGCACCTTTCGCCTTCAAGCAGGTCGGGCCGGTTATCGAGACCCAAACCAGTGCCGGGATAGCACGGGCAGTGGCAGAAGTCAAACCGATTTTTACCGTAAAAGGATAACGAAATGCCGGAGGATTTTTCTTCCGGCATTTCAACTTTTATTTTTTGAAGATTGTTGATTACTTTTGAAGGCCAACAAAATAATCAACTTGAGTTTACGACTGAGATACTGGACAAGCATTATTTTTCCCTTGCTTTTTTGCACGGGAATCTGTATTTTTTATCGTCCTGCTGATACGAATGTAAATTTGTTTTTAGAAGAATTGTTTACATTCAACTTTCAATTCAATGATATTTTTCCTATAAATGATATTATAATCTACAATCTTCCCGAAGCCTTTTGGGTCTTTAGCCTGACTTTGCTGGCAGCGCATTTATATTTTAAAATATTAAATTTAAAATTTAATTTAATTTACGCTCCCCTCCTCTATATTTTTATTGCGGAATATTTTCAATTAGTTGGAATTACAGATGGAACTTTTGATCCATTGGATATATTTATATCCGTTTTATTCTGGTGTATTGCTTTTTCGCTGATGCAATTTCACCGATTGGATATTCTAAAGCTCACCAATCGGCAACAAAGATTTAGATTATTTATATTGGTTTTATTTTCAGTATTTATGGCTGATCTGGGTGTTTATTGGTAGGAAAAATCCTATCTTAGTTCATCAGCAATCGCCCTGGACAGGACTTTCTGCAACATTGAATTTTTCCCTTCTACCACTTTTTTCACCCGGCCATCTTTTCCAATCACCACATGCGTAGGATACCCAACCACATTGAAATCCTCCTTAATCATTTCTCCACCAGGAATAATATTATATTTAAAATCTCTTTTTGTTAGAAATTTTTTCAGAGCATCCTCATAATCCAATGCTATTCCCAGGAACACGACTCCGCTTTGTTCATACTGATAAACTAAATCATTTAACA
>JAHDCK010000478.1 GCA_020629915.1 Saprospiraceae bacterium | reverse complement strand
TTAGAAAAATTTCGCCCCCATTTTAGCGAAATTTTATAAAAAAAATATTTGGTAATCTTTAAAATGCCTTCTTCCGAATGGAAGAGGGCATTTTTTTTTATGTTCAACCACCAAAAAGCTAACTATCTACATCTTTAAAGGTGAGTAATCTATAGAACTATGTATTTAATTTGGATTTTTATTGTCGGAAACCTCTTTCTCACAGAAAAAATAGCTGATGGGATTTATTATTATCCCTACAATTCTGCGCATAAAACTAATACCAGACTGGAAATATCTTCAGATAGTGTTTATTTTAAACAACTCGTTTTTCCCTCTGAAAATATGATGCAGCCCATTTGGGTAGAAAGGAAAGGAATAATAAAACAGGTTAAGGAAGGATGGCAGTTGGGATTGGAGGAAATGGGAGAAAGGAAAAATCCAGTCATGAAAAAGCGATGGAGTCGGATCGATTATGGAGAGGAAAAGGATTTTAAATGGATAAATCTGGAGGGAAAATTTTACATTTTACTTCTGGAAAATTCGGGCGATTATGCAGCAGATATGGAAAGGAGGATAGGTTTTTATAAAATTTTAAAAGACAATAGTCCGGCAAAATAAATGGCAATATTGCCCATATTCGCAAGTTCCGGGCAATATGTTTTATTTTTAAACAACTTTGGTTGAAGCTGACAGTTGGAATAAAATTATTGAGGTCGTGGCGGCCAGTCGCAACCTCAATACATATCATAGTCAAGTCGCGACTTGCAGTAACGACTTGACTTGCCACCAGCACTACTTTTTACCGGAGTATTAAAGGACAGAGAAAAATAAAAAGCCACAATGAACAGGTTTAAAACCAATTCAATTGGACACCTGTTCTAAATATCGTCAAAGAAAGCGTATTTTTAAGTCGAAAACCAACTGCCAAATTTGACAGAACAGGAAATCATACAAGGATGTCGCAAGGAGGACCCCAAAGCTCAAAAGGTGCTTTATGATAAAATGTCACCAAAAATGCTGGGGGTTTGCCGCCGTTATTTGCGCAATATAGAAGATGCAGAAGATGCTATGGTCAATGGTTTTTTTAAAGTATTGACAAAAATGAATATGTATAGTGGTTCTGGCAGCTTTGAAGGTTGGGTGCGCAGAATAATGGTGAATGAATGCTTGATGTTTCTGAGAAAGAAACACAATTTTAACATGACCGTTGAACTCAATAACATTGAAGTAAAATCTACGGTTAACGCAGAGGATGAATTGATGGAACAAGACATTTTAAAAGTCCTCGAAAAATTGCCAACAGGATATAGAACGATTTTTAATTTATATGTAATAGAAGGCTACAAACATCGCGAAATTGCTGAAATTTTAAATATAAGTATCAATACTTCAAAGTCACAACTATTATTAGCTAAAAACAAAATGAGAAAATTACTGTCCAATTATCAATATCCGGATGTCGGGTAACTTTTAGATCCAAACCAGAATGTTTACATGAGTAATAATAAAAACATATTTGAAGTTTTTAAAAACAAAAGCAGGCGACTGGAATCCCGTCCCTCCCCGGAGGCCTGGAATAAGTTGCACCACAAGCTCGAAGCGCGTCGCCTTCAACGGGATCGGAGGTTCGCGCTGAAGCAATATTCTGTTGCGGCAGCCATTATTGGAGCCATAGGGATTTTCACTGCTTTGTTTTTGATGAACCTGAATTCCAACCAGCAGAATACAGCAATGTCGGATTCCAAAGCATCCCAGCAATTGGTTTGTCTTTCCTGCGATTGGGATGCCGGAGCCGGGGAAACCCAGTTTGTGAAATTCCAGCAAAAGCATCGTAATCAGTTGGAAAAAGGAGTTCCGGAAAATAAACGGTTTTCCAGTTTGCTAGCCAACAAAAAGGTAAATCGGGCCCCTGGTTTGATAGCTGAGGCTAATAAGATTGAGCAGGAAACCAGATCAGAGGAAGAGGGGATTGATGGTGACGGAATAGTAGATGTTCCGAGTATGGATTTTTCAACAGATGAAATTGAGCCCATTGCTATGGTCGATAAAAAGCCACCGCCTAAAGAAAAATCCATAAAACCTAATAATGCCTACAAACCCGTACCAGAAGTAGCTACCGGCACAGTAAGAAAGGCTCCAAAAGAGACAACCGTTCCGGGTGCTCCACCTCCGCCAAAACTCAAGGATATGGAATTGGATAGTGAAGTTATTGCTGAAACGAAGTTGGACAGAACAAAAGAGATGGAAGATTTACTTACAGGTACCGAAGCAAGTGAAGGAAAAGCAGACAGCAGAAAAGAGCGAATGAAAAAGGAGTATAGTAATGAGACCGACCTGCCACAATTACCTAAAAAAAGTGGGAACAAACCCAAAAGAAATAGAAGCCTCAATGCCGCAAAAAATTCCATCTCCGTCCGGGCAGATGAACAGCCCGGGCTGGATCAGTTCAATTGGTTATTGGGGAAATGGCAGAAGAAAAATAAGGAGGGAAAATCTCTTGAGGAATGGAAATATATGGATGAATTTCACATAGAAGGAAAAGGAATGTTAATTGTGAACGGAGATACTACTTTTACTGAAAATATTCGCCTGGAAAAAACAGGAGAAGACTTATATTATATTTTTGCAGTGGAATCAGGAGGGAATCCCGTAAAGTACAAGTTAAAAACATATACGAATAAAAGAGCAGTATTTGAAAACACGGCTATTTCTTTTCCCAACCAGGTGGTGCTGCAACGCCGGGGAAATCAATTGACAACCACATTGCAAAATAATATCCCTGCCCCGGTAAATGGATATTTGCAAAACAGGAATCAGGTCAAAGATGAAAAAGCCGCCAGAACCTTGAAAAAAATAAATTAGAATATTGTTTATATTGATAAGTAACCGGCCACAATAATCTTTAAAATACTTTGAACGATTTTTTAATTTC
>JAHDCK010000040.1:2595-18350 GCA_020629915.1 Saprospiraceae bacterium | reverse complement strand
ATTCAGAGTGACAATTTTTTTTTAAAATTTGTCGATTTAAATTGATTAATACCATTCTATAACTAATTCGTTAAAGAAAAGGGTCATCCAAAACCGGATGACCCTTGTAGTATGAAAAGACTATGTAAAGACAATGAAATTTTAATTATAAAAATATCATCGTCAAAGAACAATTTCTAGTATCCTGGGTTTTGAGTCAGGTTTGGATTTGAAGCCAGGGAACCTGCTGGAATCGGGAATAATAAACGCTCGTTTCCTGAAGCTGGTTTTTCCTGCCAGGCATCGAGGTATTTTCCAAAACGCAATAAGTCCGTTCTTCTGTGTCCTTCCCAGTATAATTCTCTCCCGCGCTCAGCCAACATCGTAGCCTCATCGATAGAAGATAATTCAGAAGCACCTCTGGACATTCTGATATCATTTACAATATTCAATGCTGTTCCGTTGTCTCCTTTTCTCATTGCTGCTTCCGCTTTCATGAGCAAAACATCTGCATATCTGTAATATACATAATCATTATCTGCGTTGTCGCCGCTCACCATATCCGCAGGATATTTTACAACACGAATTCCAGTTACCTCAAGGTTATTTCCACTTTCTACTAAAGACACTTCTCTGGTAAAAGCCAATGGATTTCCATTTCTATCCTGAAGCTCCGTTCCATCCTGATCCACTTGCTGACCGACCAAAAGACCCGCCTTAATTCCACCGACATCTGTCATGCCTTCATAATCTGCTCCTCTTCTGAAGTCTGTATCTTCAAAAGAATCGTAGAAGTCACTCAAGGTCGTAAATCCATTCCATCCGGATGGATTTTGGTTATAATGCAAAGTACAGAACCAACGGGAACGAACATTCCCTGAATTCGACCCGCCAATATTTTCAGCTGTCCAGATATTTTCTGTAGAAATAGCATCATTGTCTGGGGCGAAGTTGTCAAAGAAGTTACTGGCCAAGCTGTAATTGCCACTGTTGATGATTTCATCCGCCAAAGAAATAACTGTGTTCATATCTCCTTCTGCAAAAGTTGGATTAGAACGATTCATATACATTCCTTTGTTTAAAAGTACTTTCATCTTTAATACTTTCGCAGCATCTTTATTAGCTCGGTTGGTTGGACTTTCCGGAAGGCTGCCCATTACTGCATCAATTTCATCCAGTATATAATTAGTTGCTGTTTCCGCATCCATAACTTCGGCATCATCCAAAAGGCTGGTTCCGTCACGACGGAAAGGCACTTGTCCCCATCCATCCAAAACAGTATTTACTACAAAGGCACGAATCATTCTGGCCTCGGCAGCTTCCTGTGCTGTGGGTTCATATTGTAACAAGTTAGAAGTAGCAAATACAATTTGCAATAATTCACTAAATGTGCTTCCAAGAAAATCATGATCAGCACTCCATGTGTGGTTATGCAGGACTCTCCAAATACCATTGTCATCCCAGTCCCCGCCACGGGTAGGACCAAGACAAGCATCTCCGGTATGTTCCTGTGCTGCCCACCATCTGGTTTGATCCTGATAAGGCAGTCTCATGGCATCATACGTACTAGCCAAAAGAGCAGAAGGCTCAGGTGTTTCTCCTTCCGGAAGATCTTCTCGTAATTCTTCCTCCAGGTTTGTACAAGCGGAGAACGCAAGAACTACAAAAAAAAGATATAATAATTTTTTCATAATTAAATGATTTTAAAAATAATTATTTTAAAAAAAATGATTTAAAGACTCCGTTTTTGTAAAAACATCAACAGAGTCTTTTAAACCAAATCAAATCTATTCGTTAGAATGAAGCATTGATTCCCAATAAAAATGTTCTGGCAGATGGGTATGGAATATACTCGATACCAGAAGAAGGAATTCCGTTTCTCAGGTTGACTGTATTGATTTCAGGATCAAAACCTGTATAATTAGTCAATACTAATAAGTTTTGTCCAGTTAATGAAACTGTTAAGTTGCTAAAGCGATTTACTTTACCCAGGTTGTAAGAAAGGGTTGCATTAGCCAGTTTCATAAAATCACCATCTTCAATATATCTTGAAGAAGAAGTAATTGGATTGGAAGAATTTTCCTCTGTTCCAATCAAATTAGCATCTACATTTCTACTTCCCAGATTACTAAGTGGGATAACAGACATAGCCGTGTTATTGTATAACTGGTGACCGAATGCTCCATTCCAGTTCATTCCAAAACTCAAAGCATCCACATTAAATCCAACACTTACACCAAGAATAACATCTGCATTGGGATCACCAAAAGCTGCAGGCGTTCCGTCATTGGCATAAATAGCTAAACCATCGTCATCATATCCTGTAAATTCTCTAACAAAGAATGTATTCAATGGTTGTCCATTAACGTGTTTTTGTACAAAGGCACCTGTGGAACCTTGTCCAAATAAATTACCAGTAAGAATATCTGGCCCGGTGTAGTCTCTTAATTCATTACTCAGGAAAGCAAGATTAACCCCTAAATCCAAACCAAGTCCTTCTTTTTGGATTAAGAAAGCAGTCAAACCTAATTCCACACCAGAGTTGACGAGTTCGCCATCAATATTTTTCCATGCACGGATTGGAGGCCCTGGCTCTTGTACAAATGGATCGAGTAATAAGTTATTAGTTACTCTGTTATAGTATTCAATTGTACCGGCCAGTTTATAATCAAACATTCCAAAATCAAGACCTACATTAAAGGTGCTGGATTGCTCCCATTGTAGATCCGGGTTTCCGATATTTTCCTGGAAAACACCTGCATTGGCATTAAAGGCAAAACGATCTACAGAAGCTCCGGCGGGGAATTCCTGATTACCTGTGATACCCCAACCCAACCTAAGACGAAGGTCATCAAATGGGGCACCGGACATGAAGTTTTCATTAATTAAATTCCAGGCCACAGCAAAAGATGGGAAAACACCATATTTGTTATTTTCTCCAAACTTCGTAGAACCGTCTGCTCTTACCGTTGCTGTAACATCAAAACGCTCGCCGATACCTACAATCGCTCTGGCAAAGAATGATTGTAACTCTACAGTTGGATCTGCAAAGGAGAATACATTTCTATTATCATTATTAGAATTTTGTAGAATATTTGCCATATTAAAATCTTCAGGAATATTATCATATCCCGTTCCGGCAAAAGCATATCCTTCAAAGTTAAATTTTTGATATTCGTAACCTCCTAATAAGTTCAGGTCGATTCCGTCACCTACTTCTGTATTAAAATTCAGGGTATGTGTGTGCAGGTTAGAGACCAGTTGATTGTTAGAAATACCAGCAACCCCTAAACCTTCAATACCTTGTACATTAATATCCGGTCTGATGTATCCTTTAGTTGTACCCGTTCCATAGTTTACACCAAAACGGTAACGATACTGAAGATTGTCTGTGATATTTACATAAGGAGAAATACTACCCAGAATACTTGTTGTGCGAGCGCGTTCGTTGTGTGCATCCAAAAGATTTAATGGATTAATAGTGGTGTTACTAACCAGTGTGTCATTAAGAGAAGTAGTAAACTCATCTCCTTTCATTAGAGGAATAGTAGGATTCCATTGAAGTGCCTGCCCTACGAGATTTCCGGTAAACCCGGCATTGGTAGAAATAGGCGCAACATCCTCATCCATAAAAGCAGAAATAACAAATACATCTACTCCTGCACGATCATCAAACATTTCATACTGTGCATTCAATGCAGCAGAGTAACGCTTCAGACCAGATTCTTTTACAATACCATTTACATCCTGATATCCGGCAGAGAATCTCATTCTTGAATTCTCTCCACCAGACCCAATAGAGATATTGTAGTTCTGATTGAAACCATTTTGCAGGATTTCATCAAAAGCATTTACAGAACCTCCTCCGTTTCCGGAAAGACCTGCATCGCTTAATGCGGAACGATATTCATCTGCGGATAAAACATCGTATCCTTTGAGAAGAGAACTCATCCCCCAATTGGCATTGAAATTTACATCCATATCTCCTTTTCTACCTTTCTTAGTTGTAATGAGGATAACCCCATTAGAAGCTCTTGCTCCGTAGATGGCAGCAGAAGAGGCATCTTTCAATACTTCGATGGAAGCAATGTCAGAAGGATTCAAAAAGTTGAGTGGATTAGAATTGGCAATACTCCCAATGTCTGTAGAAATCAACCCTGCTTTAGCTGTTCTACCATCAAGAGGTACACCATCTATTACATAAAGTGGGTTGGCTCCGGAACGGATAGAATTGTTACCCCGGATTTTAACGGTTGCTTCACCCCCAGGTTGTCCACTGTTATTTACAATGTTCACACCAGGAACCCGACCCTGAAGTAACTGATCAGAGGAAATCATCACCCCCTGATTAAAGTCCTCAGATTTAAGTGAAGCAACGGAACCAGTCAGGTCGCGTTTTTTGACTGTTCCGTAACCAACAACAACAACCTCATCCAATATCTCTCCTGTTTTCATGGAGATGTTTAGAATATTGCTGTTCCCGGTCAACTCTACTTCTTTTGAAGCGTAACCTGTATAAGATACTACTATGGTATTACTTCCACTGGGCACTTCCAGTTTATATTTACCATCAATATCTGTTACTGTTCCTCCGGTTGTTCCTTTTACCCCAACAGAAGCACCAATTAGTGGTTCATTATTTTCTGCATCGGTGATGGTACCGGAAATGGTTCTTTGCGCCTGAGCCTGAAACCCAAATGCAAAGATCAGCAAGGCTACAAAACTCAAATAAGTTAATGTCCTTTTCATTTGATAAAGTTTTGAATAGTTAGAATTTAGTTTAATTCCATACTATATGATAGGTGTTCATAAAGTATGATTCACAATATAAAACCCTTTTTAGGCTAAAATGAAAAATATTTGCAACTTTTTACCGTTAATTACCGAAAATATTTCCGAAAACGTTTTCGGAAATATTATTTTTGTGGTGTTCTAACCAAATACTGATGGATTCTATAGATGACAAAAAGAGTTAAGTTAAAAGATATTGCCGAGGCCCTGGGAATATCCATTACAACTGTATCCCGTGCCTTAAATAACAAGTCTGACATTAATCAGGCTACTCGCCGCAAGATTTTGGAAATGGCTAGTGAGATGGATTATAAACCTAATAACCTTGCTATTTCTCTTCGGAAAAATAAGTCTGCTCAGGTTATTGGGGTTGTTTTACCTATAATAAATCACTATTTTTTCTCGACAGTGCTCAAGGGAATTATGACCCGTGCGCATTTACATAATTATATGGTACTGGTCGGCGAATCCCTTCACGTCCTTCAAAAGGAAAAACAAATTTTGGAAGAGTTTGTAGATTATGGGGTAAGTGGGATTCTCATCGCCCCTTGTCTGGGTAGTAATTTTGAACAAAACCTGTTGCCAATTATTCATCGCCGAATCCCAACTGTAGTTATGGATAGAATGTATGAAAACTACAATGGGAATTTTGTTTTGACGAATGATTATAAAGGAGCCTTTGATGCAGTAGAACATTTAATTAAAAATGGTTATACGAAAATTGCACATCTAAGTAGTTTGGATGCGCATTCCGTCGGAGCAGAGCGCAGGAAAGGTTATCTGGATGCCCTGAAAAAAAATGAAATTACTCCTAACCCGGATTATCTCAAACAATTGGATCTAAAAGAAGAAGTCAAAAGTATTCGGGCAGCTTACTTTGCTACGGAGTCTTTATTCAAACTGGATAATCCACCGGATGCTATTTTTACGGTTACGGATGAAATTGCACTTGGCGTCTATCAATATGCACAAGAAAACAATATTAATATTCCAAATGATTTGGGCATTGTCGGGTTTAGTAATGCTATGATTTCAAAATATATTTCCCCCCAATTAACAACAGTAGAACAAAACGGAATTCTCATGGGTGAAACGGCCTACGACTTTTTTCATCAGGCTTTGCATTCCAATGGACATCTTTTTCAAAAGACTTTTGATTCTAATTTAATTGTAAGGGAGTCAAGTATTCCTAAATAATTTTTTATTATAATATAAATAAAAACAAAATTGAAAGAACGTTATCTCTGGGGCATTGATCTCGGTGGCACCAAAATCGAAGGAGTTGTTTTAGATACTCAAAATAATTATGAGCCTGTCTGTCGGCTTCGGGTACCTACACTAGCAAGTGAAGGTTATTCTAAAATTATAGATCAAATTGTTCTTCTCATCAATACCCTGAAAAAAGAAACCGGTCTTACTCCCACCCGTCTGGGCATCGGTACACCCGGACGATTGGATCGACAGTCTCAAACGATAAAAAATTCTAACACGACCTGCATCAACGATCAACCTTTTTTAAAAGATTTATATAATAAAATAAACATTCCGATAAAAATAGAAAACGACGCCAACTGTTTTGCCATGTCCGAAGCCAATTATTTACTTCGGAATGAAATGCCGGAAGCAGAAATTGTCTTTGGTGTGATCATGGGCTCCGGAGTGGGCGGTGGTATTATTGCCAACGGAAAAATTATAAGCGGATTGCAAGGTATTGCCGGAGAATGGGGACATAATTTTCTGGATGAATCGGGGGAAGCTTGTTACTGTGGGAAGCATGGTTGTGTGGAAACGATTTTGTCCGGGAAAGCACTTGAGCGTTTTTATCAAAATCAAAGCGGGCAATTTTTAAAGCTTAAGGAGATCGTCGAGCGATACCGAAAAGGCATTGATCCAGATGCTGAAAAAACGATGGAACGATTGTTTACTTTTTTTGGTAAAGGCATGGCGAATATTATCAATGTCCTGGATCCTCATGCGATTGTCATTGGTGGTGGTGTGGGAAATATTGATGAGCTTTACACCAAAGGTGTAGAACGGATTGGTGATTTTATTTTTAATACGCAGGTGGATACTAAAATTTTAAAACCAAAATTTGGGGATAGTTCCGGGGTGTTTGGGGCTGCTTTACTTTAGATTTTCACAAATAATCTCTAGCACTTTTCTACATTTTATTATCTCTCTTTCACTTATATCTCCTAAAGCAATATTTCTGTTTTTCAAAATAATTTTTTTTACACTCTTCATTATTTTTTTGGCTTTCGCGGTGACGGTCAAAATATTCCTTCGCCTGTTTTCGGGATTGGGCGTTCGGGTGATAAATTCCATTTTTACCAATAGTTCTATCATGCGAGTGACAGAAGCCACATCTTTAAACAGCAACTTCGCCAAATCTTTCTGAGAAATATCCGGGTGATCCATCAGCTTGAGCAACAGCAGGGATTGATCCAAAGTGAGGGAAGGGTGGATTTTTTTAATATTATTTTGGGCAAATTTCCGGTAGGCTTTTATTGTAGATTCTATAGAATAAAAAATCGTTTCTTCAGATTGCTGCATTTGTCGTGATATTTGAACTTAAAATAATTGATACATCAAATTAAGTGAAAATATCTGAAAGTTGGATTATTTTATCGACAAAATATACATTTTAATAGAATTAGCTTGCTAATAATTGATATATCAACTATATTGCCATCAATTAAATTGTTTAAGTTAAATCTAAAATCATGAAACCCACTAAATTTATATTCTTAATATTACTATTTCACTTTTGCTTAAATGCAGGATACAGCCAAAAACCAACCATTTCAAAAGAGGAACTAAAAGCAGTCATTACTGATATTTCCAAAAAACTAAAATCCACTTATGTCTTCCCCGAACTGGCGGATAAAATGGCTGACGCAATTTCTAAAAATTTAGCCTCCGGAGCTTATGACAACCTCACGGATCCGGCAGAGGTATCCAAAAAAATCACCGAGGATTTATTGGAAATTTCAAAAGATAAACATATCGGACTGGAATACAACCCCGGAGGAAACCAGAACAATCGAGGCAAAAAAGGCCCAAGCCCGGAGGCTGTGAAAAGATGGAAAGAAAGAAACCGAAAAGGCAACTACGGCTTTTCAAAAGTTGAAATTTTACCCGGCAATGTTGGGTTGATTACCTTGGATGGTTTTACCGGATTTATGAAGGAAGGCGGCCCCGTAGCAGATGCGGTTATGTCTTATGTGTCTAATTCAGATGCCCTAATTTTTGATTTGCGCTCCAATGGCGGCGGCTCCCCGGATATGATCATCCACCTCACTTCCTTTCTTTTAAAAGAGAAAACAAACATCAATAATTTTTATTTTAGAAAAAAAGATAAGATAACAGAAAGCTGGACAACCAAAAAAGTCAATGGCAAGAAACTGGATCACTTACCTGTTTATATCGTCACTAGTAATCGCACGTTTTCCGCTGCGGAAGAATTTACCTATAATTTGAAACACCTGAAAAGAGCGACAGTGATTGGAGAGGTGACGGGTGGCGGAGCCAACCCTGGCGGCATTGTTCCAATTGATAAAAATTTTGTGATGTTTATTCCTGACGGTAGAGCGATAAATCCGATTACAAAAACCAATTGGGAAGGCGTTGGTGTGATTCCTCACATCGAGGTTTCTGAAGAAAAAGCATTAGAAAAAGCGCATATCACCGCCTTGGAAAAACTTGCAGAAAAAGCGACGGATTCTGAAAAAGACAGGCTGGATGTTCTAATAAAAAATATAAAAGGCAAGGGAAAAAATATCCAGCTCTCCGTGGAAGAACTGCAAAAATACACCGGTGATTACCTTGGTGGGTTGGAACCGACCATCAGCATAAAAGATAAAGGATTGGTCATTGGTTCGAGTAGAAAAACCATGTCGCTGAGTTGTATTGGGAAAGATTTATTTGTGACGGAAGATAATTTCCGCGTGCAATTTGAAAGTGATGATAATGGTAAAATTTCCGGGCTTAAAATTTTGACACCAGACGGGCGAACGATGGATTGTCCGAGGAAGTAGGTGTGTGTGGTTTTTGTTAGAACCACGATTTGCAGGATCATTAATGATATATATGAATACAATATTCCAATATGAAAATCATTGTACTATTGGAATATTGTACCATTGAACTATTGAATCTCCCAACACATATATTTTATATTCAAATAGTCCTCAATTCCATATTTAGAGCCTTCTCTTCCAAAACCACTTTCCTTCACTCCGCCAAAGGGCGCAACCGCTGTTGAAATCATCCCGGTGTTAATGCCGACCATTCCGTAATCCAGTCCTTCGGCTACCCGCCAGATTCGGGCGTAATCTCTCCCGTAAAAATAAGCCGCCAAACCGTACTCCGTATCATTAGCCATTTGCAGAACTTCCTCCTCAGTTTTAAAGGTATAAACCGCAGCAACCGGCCCAAATATTTCTGTTTTAAATATATCCATTTTTTGCGAAACATCGCAAATCAAAGTAGGCTGAAAAAACAAACCCGATTGCCTTTTCCCGCCGATGGTTATTTTCGCTCCTTTAGAAACCGCATCAGCCAGAAGGGATGCTGTTTTCTGTATCGCCGCTTCATTGATAAGCGGCCCAACCTCCGTTCCGGTTTCCAAACCGTTGCCGGATTTTAAAGCTTGTATTTTTTCGGATAATTTTTTTATAAATTCATCAGCAATAGATTCTTGCACAAATATTCTGTTTGTACATATACAAGTTTGTCCGGCATTTCTAAATTTAGAAGCCATACAACCCTTCACCGCATCCTCTACATTTGCATCTTCAAAAACAATAAACGGCGCATTTCCGCCCAGTTCCATCGACACCTTTTTGACCTGATCTGCCGATTGTTTTAAAAGCAATTTTCCAACCTGGGTAGAACCCGTAAAAGAGATTTTTTTCACCCTCGGATCTGTGGTTAAAACCTCGCCGACGGCCACCGGATTTTTACAAGTCACCACATTAAAAACGCCCGGAGGAAATCCGGCTTCTTCTGCCAGTTCTGCCAATGCAAGGGCGGAGAGGGGCGTGAGATCAGAAGGTTTGACCACCACCGTACAACCCGCTGCCAGAGCCGGGGCAACCTTTCGGGTTATCATCGCACTGGGAAAATTCCAGGGCGTGATGGCTCCCACCACACCAATGGGTTGCTTGATCACCGTGATGCGTTTGTCCCTGCCATGACCGGGAATGACATCCCCGTAAATGCGCCGGGCTTCCTCGGCATACCATTCCACAAAAGAAGCTCCATAACGAATTTCACCAATGGCTTCGGTGAGCGGTTTGCCTTGTTCGGTGGTGAGAAGTTGGGCCAGTTCTTTTTGATTTTTGAGTTGGAGTTGGCACCAGTTTTTTAGGATGCGACTGCGTTTTCCGGCAGAGAAGTTGCGCCAGATTTGGAAGGCATCGTGAGCAGCTTTTATAGCTTGGCGGGCATCTTCCGCATCGCAGTCAGCGACTTGGGCAATGTCTGATCCGTCATAAGGATTCGTAACGGAGAAGGTCGATTTTTTATCTAACCACTGGCCGTTGATGTAAGCTTGAGTTTTCATGGACAGTTCTAAAATAATTAAAATATATTATTTATTTTCTGGCGATTTTAAACGATTGCGCTCCGGATTTTGGTGAGGGATGGTATCCAGAAGATTACGCACTTCATCAATATTATCTGTAATTTTAGAAATATGCCATTCCAGATTTTTTGTCTGTGCTTCTTCTTTTTTCAAGCGAACAAATTCTTTATTAAAATATACTTTAAATTCAGGATTAATCCAATAACAAAAGTCCAGGGCAATTTCTACATGGGCAAAAGTGCCTCCGCCCCGGCCGGATTTTTGAATCAGCCCGATAGCATTGACGTTTTTGATCCACTCTTTTGGAGAAATAATAAAACGGTTATCTGTGGTTTGCACCAAAAGGTCATCCAAATGGATGACCTTTAATTTGGGATTGTGTACTTTCTCCCAGGTTATCAGATACCGGAGTGTGTTGGAGTTTTTCATCCAGTTTTGAATCAGATTAGCGGGTTTAGCTTTACTGGATTGTTTCGCAATATCGGTCAGGGACACATAATCTTTTTGTTCTATAGATTCTATTCTGATTTCTAATCCCTGAACTTCTATTTTCTTTTTAGACATTACCTTATTTTATGGGGTCAAATTAACACAATTTTTTTAATTTTATAAACGATGAAAATAACAAGAACAAATGCCTCTAATCCGGATTTTATCAAACTAGTCGCCCGGCTGGATGCTTATCTCACCATTACAGATGGAGATGAACATGATTTTTATGATCAATATAATAAACTCGATAATATAAAATACGTCATTGTATTATATGAAAATGAAAAACCTGTCGGATGTGGCGCAATAAAGGAATACAAACCCGGCGTCATGGAAGTCAAACGAATGTACACCGATCCCGATTTCAGAGGTAAAGGCATCGCTACAAAAATACTCACTGAACTGGAAAACTGGGCAAGGGAATTGTCCGCTCATAAGTGCATTTTGGAAACCGGACACAGACAAATAGAGGCTGTTGGTTTATATAAAAAGAATAATTATAAAATAGCTGAAAATTACGGGCAATATAAAGATGTAGAGAATAGCATTTGTTTTGAAAAGATACTTTAATTTTTAAAACCATATAAGGCACATAAGGACACATAAGACGAACGGCGCCCTGTTTGAACTTGATACTTGAACTTGTACTTGATCTTTGACAATTCTTCTTATTTTGTGCGACTAAAATACAACCAATGAGTCGCCGAAAGAAAATATCTCTGATCGAAAAAATTGCCCAATCGGTCAAACTGATTCCCGATTTATCCAAAGAAAATGACGCCTTGGATCGCCTGACTGAACCGGGCGATCTCACTAACTTTCCGCCACCGGAAAAATGGGATGACTGGACGGAATACGATGCCAAAGCCTGGCCCAAAAAAGTCAAAAGAAATTATACCATCGTTCCCACCACTTGCTTCAACTGTGAGTCGGCCTGTGGGTTGACGGCCTACGTGGACAAGGAAACGATGGAAGTCCAAAAATTTGAAGGCAATCCCTACCATCCTGGTTCCCGGGGACGCAACTGCGCCAAAGGTCCTGCCACAATCAACCAAATCACCGATCCGGATCGCATTTTATATCCATTAAAAAGAAAAGGAAAACGAGGCGAAGGAAAATGGGAACGGGTTTCCTGGGACGAAGTGCTGGATGATATTGCCGGACGCATCCGAAAAGCAATTATAGAAAAAAGACACAATCAAATTGCCTATCACGTAGGTCGGCCAGGCCATGAGGGATACACCAATCGGGTTTTGCAGGGCTGGGGGATTGATGGACACAACAGCCATACCAATATATGTTCTTCCGGTGCGCGTTTTGGGTATAATCTCTGGTATGGATACAATCGCCCGTCACCGGATCACGCCAATGCAAAATTTATATTATTAATTTCTGCACACTTAGAGAGCGGCCATTATTTTAATCCTCATGCACAACGCATTATTGAGGCTAAAATGAAAGGGGCGAAACTGGCTTGTATGGACCCGCGTTTATCCAACACAGCGAGTATGTCGGATTACTGGATGCCAACTTATCCCGGGACAGAAGCAGCCGTCTTGCTGGCAATGGCCTACATCATTTTAGAGGAAGGATTATACAATCGGCCTTATCTGGAGAAGTGGGTCAACTGGGAAACGTATTTGGAAAAAATGCATCCAAACGACGAGGTCACATTTGATAATTTTATAAATAAAATAAAAAAAGAATACGAAAAATATACACCTGAATTTGCAGAAAGTGAATCGGGTGTCAAGGCATCCGTCATTCGGGAAGTGGCGGTAAAAATAGGAGAAGCCGGAGAGCAATTTGCGACGCATAACTGGCGGAGTGCGGCAAGCGGAAATCTCGGAGGCTGGTGTGTCTCGCGGGCATTGCATTTTTTAAATGTATTGACCGGAAGTGTCGGAACAAAAGGTGGAACTTCGCCCAATAGCTGGAACAAATTCAAGCCTAAATTTTTTGATACACCTCCCGCTCAGAAGTTTTGGAATGAACTGCATTTTCCAAATGAATATCCACTGTCTTTCTTTGAAATGAGTTTTCTCCTGCCACATTTTCTAAAGGAAGGGCGGGGAAAAATGGATGTGTATTTTTCAAGAGTATTTAATCCCGTGTGGACCTATCCCGATGGTTTTACCTGGATGGAAACCTACTCCGATGAAAATCTCTTTGGGCTTCATGCCGCCCTCACACCGACCTGGAATGAAACAGCTTTCTTTGCCGATTATGTTTTACCAATGGGCCACGCCTCGGAGCGACATGACCTGAATAGTTACGCTACGCACTCCGGAATGTGGATTGCTTTCCGTCAACCCGTGCTTAGAGAAGCCGCCCGGCGAGCGGGTAAAAAAGTTGAGTTTACTTACGAAGTCAATCCGGGAGAAGTATGGGAAGAAGATGAATTTTGGATCGAGTTGAGTTGGCGGATTGATCCGGATGGAAGTCTGGGTATTCGGAAACATTTTGAATCGCCTTATCGCCCGGGAGAAAAAATAAACATTGACGAATATTATCAGTTTATATTTGAAAATACAAAAGGTTTGCCCGAAGCGGCAAAGAAAGAAGGATTATCTGAATTAGAATATATGAAAAAATATGGTGCGTTTGAAGTAGAAAAACACACCTACATGAAAAATGAAACGCTCCTGACAAAAGAACAACTGATGGGGGCGGAAATCGATACGAAAACAGGGTTAATTTCTAAAAATGGAAAAACTATAGGTGTGGAAATCAATGGCGAAACCTACACGGGTTTTCCTACGCCTTCCCGCAAAAATGAATTCTACTCTCAAACAATGGTAGATTGGAAATGGCCGGAATATGCGATTCCAACCTATATAAAAAGTCATATTCATAATGATAAGTTGGATAAAACAAAAGGGGAGTACTGTCTGGTGCCTACATTCCGTTTGCCGACCCTAATCCACTCCCGTTCTGGCAATGCCAAGTGGCTGGCAGAAATCTCCAACCGCAATCCGATATGGATGCATCCGGAAGATGCCCAACGCTGGAATTTTAAGACTGGCGACTTGGTGAAATTGAACACAGACATCGGATATTTCGTTGATAAGGTTTGGGTGACGGAAGGAATGAAACCGGGCGTGATTGCCTGCTCGCATCACCTGGGTCGCTGGCGACGAAAACAAGATGAAGGGAATCGTTGGGCGACCAATACAGTAAAAATTGAAAATCCATCCAAAGGGCAATGGAAGATGAATACGATTACCGGAGTGCGCCCCTTTAAAAGTAAGGATGCGGACAGCTCGCGGGTGTTTTGGCTGGATGGCGGTGTGCATCAAAATATCACCCACGCCGTTCATCCCGATCCGATTAGCGGAATGCACTGCTGGCATCAGCGGGTGCGAATTGAAAAACCCGGCCCGGAGGATCGCTACGGGGATATTTTTGTAGATACCAATAAATCACATGAGATATATAAGGAGTGGTTAGCGATGACGCGACCTGCTCCGGGGCCGGATAATCTTCGTCGGCCACTTTGGTTTAAGCGTCCGGTGCGTCCGGTGGATGATGTATTTTATCTGGATCGGGTAGGGGAGAACGGGACGTTGAAGGAGGAGTAGGATTGTTGGAAATAGTTGTCAGGTGGGACACCTGACAAGAAAGAAATCTAAACTGTTTTTCGTGTCAGGTATTCCACCTGGCGCAAGCAACAAATTAAATTTTATTTTAAAAAAACAATTATGGAATTTATAAGTCAACCCTGGCACTGGTCTATCTCCGGAGCGATGATCGTAGTCGTCATGTTTTTACTCATATATTTAGGAGAAAAATTTGGTGTATCTTCTTCTTTCCGGGCGATATGCTCCGCAGGAGGAGCGAAGAAGTGGTCGTATTTTAATTACGACTGGAAAAGCCATGACTGGTTATTGGTTTTTGTTTTGGGATCTATCATCGGTGGGGCGATTGCCTCCACTTTACTGGCGAGTCCACAGCCCGTTCAGATATCGGATGCGACGATTCAGGATTTGGCGGCTTTAAATATTGCTGCGCCGCAGACGCTTTCCGAGGGAGCCGGATTTGTTCCGCAGGAGATTTTTAACTTTCAGTTTTTGACTTCCCTTCCGGGAATATTGATGCTCGTTCTGGGTGGCTTTTTGATTGGATTTGGGACGCGTTACGCAGGCGGTTGTACTTCCGGTCATGCTATTTCTGGACTGTCTAATTTGCAGTTACCTTCGCTGGTGGCCGTGATTGGATTTTTTATCGGTGGTTTGTTGATGACCCATTTATTGATGCCTTTGATTTTGGGATAGAATAGAAGGTTAGAGTTTAATTAATAAATTAAAAACATATTTATCATTTCAGCGATCCTGTGCTGACCTCAACGTCAGTAAGGAGAGATCTCGTCTAAAAACGGAAGTCAAATTCCTAGTAAACTGTTCTTAGCGTTTAGACGAGATCTCTCACTTCGTTCGAGATGATAAAAAAATATAACAAAAATGAAATTACTTAGATTTTTACTCGTAGGAATATTATTCGGAATCGTGATGACCAAGTCGGAGGCAATTTCCTGGTTTCGAATACAGGAGATGTTCCGCTTTCAGGATTTTCACATGTATGGAATAATTGGGGTAGCCGTAGTAGGCGGAGCCATTTTACATTATTTAATTAAAAATGGGAGTTTTAAAAATATAAATAAAGAAGTCGTCACCTTTGCTGACAAACCCAAGACCTACATGGCCAGTCTGATCGGTGGGACTTGCTTTGGTTTGGGTTGGGCGATGACCGGAGCTTGTCCGGGACCATTATATGTTTTGGTTGGGCATGGTTACTGGGTAGTACTCGTGGTGATTGGTAGTGCGTTATTGGGCACTTTGGTGTATGGGATTTTGAAGGATAAATTGCCACATTGATTTTAAACTTATAATAATATTTATGTTAAATA
>JAHDCK010000040.1:0-2495 GCA_020629915.1 Saprospiraceae bacterium | reverse complement strand
CATCTCTTGTGAAAACCGGGGATTTTTTGAGATCGCCTGAGGTTTTTGTAAATCATTTTAACTTCTGATTGTAGAACCATGATTCTCCTGATTTTCTGGATTTTCATGATTATTACTAAGCGAAGATTCGTATATGTTTTAATCTTGGTCATCCTTTAATCAAGTAAATCATGGTTCCCAGCGTATGTTTCGAGGAAGATACAAACTTCCCCGATCTACTGTTTTTTAGGCTTTAGCTTTTTTGAATGAAGACTTCAGAAATCGGGCTTTTTAAAGTCTTGTCTGCAAAGTATTCTCAATTATCAAATAACAATATCCATCTTTATAAGCAAAGGCATATCTATATTGTATTGATTCTTCGCATTTTGTGTATTTCCCCAATTTCCGATCATAGTGACCAACAAAATCAGCGTGTGAGTTTATAATTGGACTCCACCATTCTATACTTTCTAATGCAAAAGGAAAAATTATGTCACTCATTTTTTCATAATGAAGCCCTCTTAATTCTTTACAATTTGGAACTAGAATACTATTTTCTATAATTTTCTTGTAACTCTGATAACCCATTCTTCCCTTATAAAGGATCAAATGAGGGTCTACATAAGTTCTTGATAAAAAATACTCTTTTTTATGTTCAAATTGTTCATATTCAGGAAATACTCCAGCAAGTACTTCAAAAGTATGAGTACCATTACACCCTGCCCCAAATACCAGAATTAAAAAAAATAATATTTTATTCTTTAGCTCCACCATTTACTGCTGATCTTTTTCGTTTTTTCCGTCCTCTTAATGGTGGATAATCAGAATGATTCATACCACTTGTTTGGACAATTTCTATTTTTGGCCCTTTTATTGAAAATGGTTTTCCTGTGGGCATTGAGATATATCCCCAGAAGGTAAGAATATTTCCGGTGAAATTACGTTTTTTATAATTCCAAAAATCAAAATTATATGTATCTTCTACGTGCATAGTCCCCTTAAAATGAAATCCACCTATAGCTTTGGTCAATGTTCCATTGTAAACCATGGTTGCTTTGTTTGTAGTTCCGTCAACTACTGGCAATACACCAGGAACCCTAAACTCACCTGAAGTTGTACTGATTGGGGCAGCTTTATATTCTGGACTAAATTCTAGAACTGGAAATGAAAAATCTAAATCATAAAATTCATCACTTGTTAAATTATAATCTCCTCCTTTCCCCCAAAGGTAGTGGGTTATTAGCCTATTTGGAATATTGCTTTCATTATAAAAATAACTATTAAAATGGGTATTTGAAATGTCAGGATTTATTTCGCTTTCTTTAATATTAGGTTGGCCAGTATTGGGGTTATTAAAATCTCTTTTAATTTTATAGATATAAGGAGGATTCTCACCACTTCCTCTTTTATACTCTGGCACATGAGTATTATTACTATTTGATCCAGCTGCCTGCAACCCCCACAAATCAATATTTGCAATAGGTTCATTCTCTGCATAATTATAAGAGGAAGCCCAAGCAAACTGGTCTGCAATGGGGTCAACCCCCGTAAACCTCGCTATAGCCGGGTCATACTCTCTTGCGCCGTAGCTAAGATCAAGTTCTTTTCAAATATATGATTTTTTTGGAAATTATCAGAACCATGATTCGCAGGATTTTCTGGATTGTCATGATTATTACGAATCGAAGATTCGTATATGTTTTTTATCTTGGTCATCCTTTAATCATGAGAATCATGGTTCCCAGCGTATATTTCGGGGAAGTTGCAAACTTCCCCGATCTACTGTTTTTTACGCTTAGGCTTTTTTAGGAAGACTTCGGACATCGGGTGTTAAAACCGTATAACATATGGAATTTTAACATCAATAAATTCCATATTGCAATGGGGTCGAGGCCATTTTATCTCAAGACCATTTACAGTTTCTAAAACTCTCTCTTCAACAATTGTATAATCACCTAAGTTTTTCTTATAAATTTTTGCGTCGAAAAGCTCACCTCTATTATTAACAAATAACTCAAGTATCACCGTACCTTGATAGGTATTAGTGTCAGGGTAATTAAATTTATTATAAAAAAGTAACAAAAACTCTTTTCCAAATTCCAAGAATTTTGACGAATTAGAAAATTTTATATAGATTTTCTTGTTGACATAATAATCGAAATACGATTCACAATTGAGGCTATCTTTATACTCTAATTTTGGATTTTCGAAAATAAAACTTTTATCAACACCCTTTTTTTCTTGCGACGGAGAAAAACATCCAAGTATAAAAAAACACCAAAAAATTAACCACCATTTCATAAACTTTAATTTTTTCTTCTTTCAACATAATTCTCGTAATCTGGTATCCAATAGTCCATATTACCATTATTTCCAGCACCATACATTTGTTGAATCACTTCAGTCTGGAGAAAGTCAAGTTGCCCTGGCGTTAGAAGTCTTGTATTTTTAAATTTACCAGTTTTGTTGCCATCAATCGTGGTAGAGGCATAATTCATTAAATTATTAAAAATATT
>JAHDCK010000039.1:5337-18359 GCA_020629915.1 Saprospiraceae bacterium | reverse complement strand
GAAACAGCGGCCTTTTTTGTTATAGTAAAATTTACTGAGTCGTAACTTTCGGCTTTAATGCACCAGGATTAGCCGCAGGCTGAGTAGCAGTTGGCGCACCTTCTTTCGGATTGACATTTCCTTCGATAGTCAAGAAACTCAAATGAGAAGGTTCCGTATTTGCAGTGATCGTCACCTTTTTAGACTCTCTTCCTTTCTTGTTTTTTGAATCGTATTTCACAGAAATTTCTCCAGATTCTCCGGGAGGAATTGGTTCCTTTGGCCAATTCGGAACTGTACATCCACAGCCCGCTTTAGCATTAGAAATGATCAAAGGATGCTCCCCGGTATTCTTAAACTTAAAAACATGATTGACAACTTCTCCGGCATCAATAGTCCCGAAGTCAAATTTGTCTTTCTCAAACTTCATAGTTGTGGTGGGACCTTCCGGTTTTTTCTCTTCTGGTTTTTCCGGGAGTTTAGGTTTTTCCGGGGTAGTTTGGGCAGCAATAGCTTGTCTTGCTTTTTCTCTTACTTCAGAATTTCCGCCAGAGCTACAACTTTGAAAAACAAGCAGGAAAACCACCAGACCTGCAAGAAAATTAACATTAGAAATTTTCATAAATAAAATTTTTCGGTGAATAAAAAATAGTTTTAACTAAAAACTTAGTTACAAAGGTAATAAAATTTTACTTTTTTAAAAATCCTGAAAATTCATCTGCATTTAGAGCATTCAGGCAAGATGATTTATCTAGTCCTCCTTTCCGGGCAGCATACACACCAAAACGGATATGGTCAATCCCATCCATGCTGTGCGCATCCGGATTGATGGCAATTTTGACACCTTTAGTCATGGCATAATCAATCCATGTCCAATCCAGATCCAACCGCAGAGGATTGGCATTGAGTTCGATGGCTATTTGATTGGCGGCGCAGGCATCAATAACTTTTTCGTGATCCAGTGGATAACCTTCTCTGGCAAGTAGCAATCGCCCGGTTGGATGGCCAAGTATTGTGGTGTAAGGATTTTCAATGGCTTTTAAAATTCTGCTTGTTGCCTTTTCCTTATCCATGCGCAAGTTGGAATGGACAGAAGCAATAATAAAATCAAATTTCTTTAATATTTCTTCTTCGTAATCCAGATTCCCGTCATTTAAAATATCAGATTCTATTCCTTTAAATATTTTAAAATCTGTATATTTTTTATTTAAATTATCAATAGCTTCCATTTGCTCTAAAACCCGATCGGGTTTCAGCCCATTAGCATAAAACGCCGCTTGAGAGTGATCGGTAATGCCGATGTATTGATACCCTTTTTCACGTGCAGCTTCCACCATTTCTTCCAGTGAATGAATCCCATCACTATAAGTGGTATGTACGTGCAATACACCAAGAATATCTGCTTCCTGAATAGGGGTAAAATTATTTTTATCGAATATATTTTTTAGATCTCGCAATTCTGGTGCGATATATGGGAGCTTAGCTTTTTCAAATACGTTTTTCTCTGATTCGATATTTTTGAAATCCTTTGCAGCACTTTTTTTCAGGAAAGTTTTAATGAAATGCTCCCCGCCAGTATAGCGAAACAATTTAGAACCAAATTCTTCAGCAGCACAGGTAAAGATTTTTACAGGGATTTTATTATTGTAATTAAAACTATAAATATTATCGTTTTTAGAGTGAAATTCTAAATCCTGTATTTTAGAAAATACCTCTTCCTCAACAACAGCTCCTAGCAAAAAAGCCACTTCAGAAAGGATTGGATTTTTCCTTCGGAATGCTCCGGTAAACTCAATACGGGCATCGGGGAATGTTTTTCGTATTAATTGAAGTAAAATGTGTGCGTCTTCTTCAACATGCGCATATAAAAATTTATCTCTGGACTGATTAAAATATTCCAACTTCTTCCGAAGGTCTTCCTGGGTTTTCGCTCCAAAACCTTTCAAGGCAATCAGGCGATTTTCATTGCAGGCGTATAACACTTCGCCTGGAGATTCAAGGCCTAGTTCTTTCCACAGCACCCGAATCTTTGAAGGCCCAAATCCTTTTATGCCCAATAAATCCCGAATGCCCTGAGGCGTTTTCGTTCGGTATTCTTCCAGCTTATCCATTTCGCCTTTAGCAAGAAGTTCTCCGATTTTACCTGTAATGGCTTTGCCAATACCTTTCATACCAGAAATTTCTGCTTCGCTCATGTCGCCGAGAGGAGTAGTTAATTTTCGTATATTAATATAAGCAGAATTATAAGAGCGAATTTTAAAAGGATTCTCTTTATGGAGTTCCATGAGCTTAGCTAACTCATTAAAAGCATTGGCTATTTCCTTATTTGTCATTTTAGAATGTTTAAAATCAAAAATTTCCAGAACAAAAATAAAAAAGCCTGCTTTAGAAAAAAGCAGGCTTTTAAATATTTTTAGAATATATTAAAAAACGTTAGGCTTTCCCTCCGTCGAGTTCATCCTGCCATTTTTTCAATTCTTCCCATTTGCCTTCGGCAGCCATTTTAGCTTGCGCTGGCCATGTACCTGGGTTGTGCATACGATATCGAGAACCCGCTTCGTCCAAAATAGCCTGAAGAGCTTCAATTGGTGCATCGCCCAATTTTGCCCAGGTATCAAATCCGCCTGCTTGTAGCAAACCTTCGATTTTAGGACCAATTCCTTCTACGATTTTTAAGTCATCCTGCTTCACTTTTCCGATAGCCGTATCCAGCTTGGCAGATTTTTTCTTGGCAGGTTTTTCTTCAGCCACAGGTTCCGGAGCGGGCGTTTCTTCCACAGGTTCCGGAGCTGCACTTTCCATAACCGGAGGTGTTTCCTCTATTGGATCTGGTGCAGCCGTTTCCATTACTGGTGCTTCTTCCTCAACCGGAGGTGGTGGGGGAGGAGTGGGCTTTGCTTTTTTAGGTTTAACCTTAGCCACTGTTTCTGCAACCGGGTGCAAAGGAATAATATTGACAAATGTTCTGTTCTTTCTTCTTTTTTGGAATTGTACGGTTCCTTCAACAAGGGCATGCAAAGTATGATCTTTACCCATGCTTACATTTTCACCGGGATGAAATCTCGTTCCACGCTGACGCACGATGATATTTCCGGCTCTCGCCATTTGACCACCATACATTTTGACACCGAGTCGTTTACTCTTACTGTCCCGTCCGTTATCCGTACTACCTACTCCTTTCTTATGAGCCATGATAAATAATTTTTAAATTTTAGGAATAATTAGATAGCAATACTATCCACTTTGATTTTAGAAAAACACTGTCGGTGGCCATTTTTTACTCTATAACCTTTACGGCGTTTTTTCTTGAAAATGATGACTTTGTCACCTTTTACGTGTTCCAATACGGTAGCTGTAACAGCGGCAGAATTTACGGTTGGTGTTCCTACGGAAACCGATCCGCCATTGTCGAGAAGAAAAACTTCATCGAATGTTACGCTATCCCCTTCCGAGGCACTTAACCGGTGGACGAAAAGCTCTTGCCCTTCCTCGACTTTGAATTGCTGACCGGCTATGTTAACAATTGCGTACATGAAAATTAATTTAAAAATTAAAAAATAGTGCGCAAAGGTAAAGATTCCCAATGGGTTAGGCAAGTTTTTTGGAAACTAATTAGAATGAAACCAAAGGCAAAATTTCAGCAAAAAATCACATTTTTTTCAAAATTGTGACTATTTAAAATCTTCAAAGTCTTAAAGCTGATACAACAAATGAGGAAAACTCTGTTCCTCTCCTACCCATATTAATAAACCTCAAACAAGTTTGTAAAGGAAAAAATTCCCGGATGAAAAGCGGGAATCAATGTTTTTTCAACTCTTTGAAATACCAAAATTAACGACGCTATGAAAAAAATTACATTTTTTCTAATGACCCTGTTTTTTACAGGAATGGCCTATGGACAGTACCAAACTGTTTTATTGAATTACGAAAAATCCTCATTCGGGGAAAATGAACCGCTTCCGGCACATAAGTATTTTATGCTCTCCGGCGTGGTTAGTCAAAATATTCCAATGGTAGAAATTAAAATATATTCTTCCAAGGGAAAAGAGGACAGAGATCCAATTTTTGAAACCGAATGGAAAAGAGATTACGCCAACAACTCTCCCGGATTTAATATTCCAATCAATTACAAATTGCGGGAAGGAAAAGCCTATGACATCCTCGTGAATTTCTATCGGGAAGTTACCGAAAGAGAATTGGCCAAACTGCAAAATGACCTGTTCAAATCATTAGATGGTTATGTGGATCAATCTTTCACCGCTTCTAAGCGCAAGATGAAACTCGTGAAAAATTATCGACAGGTCATGAATGATCTCAACAGCATTGTATTGGATGGAATGTCTTTGTATAAAAATCGAACGCAAATCCGCTTTGTTGGATTTTCGGATTTGGTAAAATTTAAATTAAAAAATATACAAGATACTAAATTGCGTAAAGGAAAAAAACTGGGATTAGGCACAGACTCCACCAGCGCACGACTGAGTTATCGCGATCAACTTATCCAAAACCTAAAGGATCAAATGCACCACGAACTCCAGCAATATCTGAATGGAGAAGTTTATGTATTGGCAGATGATAAATTTATTGATGATTATCCTACAGAAAACCTGAAGGATTTTGTAGCATTGAATGTGGGTTACGGAGCTGCCCTGATGAATGATGATCCGGATAATTTTAATTATGCCGCTGCGCCTTATCTCGGTATTTCATTCCCGTTTGGTAAGGAGGGAATAAGCTCAAAGTTTTGGTCCCGCACTTCAGTTTCCATTGGCGCCATGTTGCAATCAACGATAGAAGACACCAACGGTGATGAAGTCACCGGGCCGATTTTTAAAGTTCCGGTTTATGCTGGTTTGGGTTATCGGGTTTATCGTTTTATTCGATTAAATGCCGGGGTAACTTTCCTGGAAGATCCTAGCACGGCCGGGACGATTTCCGGATTGGAAAACCGGGTGGAAATCAAACCTTTCGTCGGGCTGAGTGCAGAATTTAATTTCTGGATTGAATTGGCAAAATAATTATTTTATTATTCTAAAAATTTTTATAAAATGAAAAATAGAATATTATTTATTGCTTTATTTTTGATTCTTGCAATGGCTGTTCAGGCCCAGCAAAACTTTTACGGATGGCGCATTGGTGTGCATGGTGGAGCCATGACGTATCACGGCGACCTGAGTACAGATAGAATTTTAGATCCACAATTGAGCCTGATAAATTTTACAGATAATATTGAAAATTATATAAGTTATGGATTAAGTGTGGAGAAAAGTTTGTCAAAGGCCTGGGGACTTAGATTGATGGGAGCCAGAGGTGTTTTTGAGGCTAATGACAGAACGATTGACTGGGATAAAAATTTATATACAGATAATGAAAATTTTTCAAGAGCTTTAAATGTGCGAACAGAATTGCAGGACGCATCTATTTTATTTGTATATAATTTTGACA
This sequence comes from Saprospiraceae bacterium, assembly GCA_020629915.1. Taxonomy (GTDB): domain Bacteria; phylum Bacteroidota; class Bacteroidia; order Chitinophagales; family Saprospiraceae; genus JAHDCK01. The sequence continues at coordinate 12,935 of JAHDCK010000039.1, read as the reverse complement.
ATGGTGAAATCCTGAGTGATGAAGCTTTCTTCAGTCCTTATCTTTTGATAGGGGCAGGGGTTACTCAATTTGAAGCCTACGGAGATTTGTATGGGGAGAATGGGGAGCAATATTTTTACTGGTCTGATAATACGATCCGAAATCAGGCAGAAGGAACAGATAATGCCACCGAAGTTATTCAGGATGGAAATTATGAAACCAAGTTAGCTCCACTAGATACGGAAGGAGTAGAATATAGTAAAAACATATTGAATTTTCCGGTAGGTTTAGGGTTGAAGTTTCGTTTAGGCGATCGGTTTAATTTAAATCTGGAAGCAATGGCGAAATATACCAACACAGACTACTTGGATGATGTAAGTGGAAATTATCCGGAGAGTTATTTTAGTACCACTCAGGAATATGCTTCCAACCCCTCGGGTATTTCAAGGGAGATGCGAGGCTCAGATAGCGATTTAAATGATATATATGGATATGTAAATTTGTCTTTGAATTATAATTTTGGATTCAAACAAACGGCTTTTATCGCGCCTGTTTTATATTCTAAATATGGCAATAAGAAAGAAGTCATCATGGCACCTAAGGAAGAAAGAAATAGCCTGTTGAATGAGCAAGAGTTCGTTCAACCGAATCAACCGACGAGAGAAATTCAAATTATAGAAAAAGAACCGGAAGTTATTTACAGAGAGAAAGAGACAATTATTTATATCAATGAAAAAGGAGATACCATCCGGAGAAAAACAAAAATGACCGAGTCTTCCGAACCGCAAGGATCGATAGAAGAAATAGAGCAATTGGAAGATCGGGTACAAATAGAAATAGAGCCGACGGAAAAAGATGATATAATTATAAAAGAAAAAATCATATTAGATAAAACTGAGAATTTATCTTATAAAGAAAGTGGTTCGCTCCCGGAAGAGGGAGCAACTACGGACACCCTTGGTTCTGTCTCCTCTGTGGAGGCAGAACCTCTTTCTTTGGAGCCATTGCCGGAATTGGAGTCCATCGAAACGGAAGTAACCCTGCTAAAAGAAGTGCAGGAAGACCGAAGAGAGATCGTTGAGTTGTCGAATGAAATGGCAGAATTGCAAACCAAAGAAGATATCAATCGGGAGGAACTAGATGCCATGAAACAAAAAATGGAAATCCTCGAAAAGCGATTAAATGAATATGAAAATTTTAATAATAATGTAGCCGTTCGCGCCAATGAGGATTACAGCAAACCAGAAAATAAAGCACTTCGTGCTAAGACGGCGCGGCTGGAAGCAGAGTTGGAAACACTTCGTGCTAAGTGGTATCGTGCACAAGCAGAGGAAGAAAAATTAGATGCTCAGCGTTATAAAAAAATGGCGCAGGAAAATGAACAACGCATCCGGGAACTGGAAAAAGAATTTCTGGAAACTCAAAAACAACTGGCGAAGGGAACCTATCAAAAAGAAGTCGTCATAAAAACAGTCCCGGTTGAGGTGCCCGTAGAGAAGTCAGAAAATCAATCGCCTTCCACAACTGCTTCCCCAAAACTGGAAGAAGAGAATAGTGATTTTAATTATGATAAAGAAATAGATGCACTAAAAAAGGAAATCGCTAAAACGAATCAACGTCAGAATGCCAGAGATGAAAAACGCTGGGAAGAAATGACGGATAAATTAGCAACCCTGGAAAAGAAATTAGATAATATCAACCAGCCTGCCGGACAAACTTCTACCATTATAAAATCCGATCCGGCAGATAAAAGAGAAATTGAAAACCTCAAGCGAACGGTTCAGCAACTGCAAAGAGAATTGGCGGAAACCAAAAAAATCAAACCCGCTCCTTCTACCACGACAGTCATTACCCAACCGGCAACCACAACTCGCTCTTCTACAATTTCTCCGGCTCCACCTGTGAGGACAACAACTCCGGTTTACACCAGTGCGGCGGAGACGGCGATTAGGGGATACGAAGTATCGAGGATTTTTTTTGAAAAAGGCAGTGCGGTAATTTCAGTCACTCACCACGCCCGTTTAAATCAATTGGCAAATATTTTAATGCAATATCCGGAAGTGAGCGGAGAGTTGCAGGGGTTTACGGATAAGTCCGGTGACTCCAATGCAAATTTGGCCTTGTCTGGAAAACGGGCAGAAGCTGTGAAGCAATATTTGATTTCAAGAGGGATACGCAACAATCAGTTAAGGACAATTTCGCTGGGAGAAACGATGGCAAATTCGGAAGATGATCCTTTTTCAAGACGAGTAGAAGTTAAATTATTAATATATAAATAATTGTTTTTTATAATCAAAAAATAATTTTTGTGAAACATTGTGTTTGTTTTTATATAAAATTAATACTGCGACCGCTCTGCGGTCGGAATTTTTATATTTACGATTTTGCTAACATAGTGTGACCGCTCTGCGGTCATTTAAAAGGAGTCTATGACCGCAGAGCGGTCGCAGTACGTTAGCAAAGAAAAGAGGAGTTTTTTCGACCGCAGCGCGGTCGCAGTATGTTAGTTAGCAAAAATATATTATAAAAACCTACGCCGTCAATCCGCCATCAATAGGCAGTGCCAATCCGGTAATAAAATTCGATTGTTCAGAACAAAGCCATAGGGCTGCATTTGCAATATCTAAAGGCTGGCCAAATTTCCCCATCGGAATAGAATGCAGAAAAAGTTGATCCAAACCCGGTCGGGTTTCCAACAACCGATCAAACATAGGCGTGTGCGTAAATCCCGGACAAATAGCATTAATTCGTATGTTTTTTTTGGCGTATTCCTTGGCGGCTGTGCGGGTGATGCCAAGGACGGCGTGCTTGCTGGCCGTGTAAGCCACATTGTTGGGCAGACCTTTTAATCCTGCAATAGAGGAAATATTGACAATGGCTCCGCTCCCTTGTTCCAGCATTTGCCGAATCTGAAATTGCATCCCGTAAAAAACACCTGTTTGATTAACGGCGATCACGCTGTCCCAATCCTCTAGGGAATGTTCATGTGTTCGAACTACTTTTCGGGGACCTTTTCCGGCATTGTTCACGCCAATATCAATTCGCCCAAATTGCCGGATTGTTTCTTCATGTAAAAACTGCACCTCTTCATATAAGGAAACATCACATTTTATAAAAATACTTTTACCGCCTTTCTGCTGAATATCATCAGCTACTTCCTGGCCAGTTTCAAATTTATCAGATACAACGACGGTTGCTCCCTTAGTTGCGAATTCCTCTGCAATGACTTTTCCAATTCCCGAACCTGCTCCGGTTATGATGACAACTTTATCTGTAAAATTCATATTATAATATTTTTAAAAATGATTAAAATTATATTTAAAATAAAATTTTAAAAAAATAAAAACACCTGCCCACCACAAACCAAAAATAAAACATCTGTAAGGTAAAAAACAATTGTTATGAAGAAAGAAGATATTTCAAGATTGCGGAAAAATTATTTTATCCATCTACAACTTGGACTGGCTATTGCCATTTTTTTAGTCCTGTGTGCTTTTAATTGGGTGACCCCTAAAAAGGAAAATAAACGAATATCCATTGGTGAAAGATTGGAGGAAATTGTGGAAGTGAATCCCAGAACTGTTCACCAAAAAAAACAACTACCACCGCCCCCTGAAAAAATTGAACTAACTCAGGTAGAACCTGAAATAGTTGATTTTGTAGAAGCGAAACCCAAACTACAGACTACAGATATAAAAAAAGCAATTGCAAAAAAAGCCCCGGTCAATGTAAAAATGCCGGTGAAAAAAAAGACGCCAAAACCCAGGCGGTCCAAAAAGGAACGCAAGGTAAAAAAGGAGAAAATTGATGAGGATGAAATTTTTATAGCTATCGAAGAAATGCCCCGGTATAATGCTTGTGAGGGATCTGAACTGACAAAAAATGATTTAAAGATGTGTTCAGAAAAAGCAATGTTGGAGTTTATATATGGAAAAATTAAGTATCCTCGAATTGCTATAGAAAATGAAATTGAAGGAACAGTAGTGGTTCAGTTTGTGGTAGAAAAAGATGGATCGCTGAGTAACATAAAAGCCATAAGAGAGGTCGCAGGTGGATGTAGTAAGGAGGCCTTGCGCGTCATTAAAATGATGCCAAACTGGATTCCGGGAAGAATGAACGGAAGATCAGTCCGCGTTCAATTTGTTTTACCGATAAAGTTTGTAATAGAATAATACCGTAGAGATTAACTTGGCAGTTTTTCGACGATGGCGCGGGTGTCCCTTAACAGTAAGGGCACCCGTTGCTTGTTTTTACAGGAGAGAGATGTGTTAAACTTTAAATATATTTTAACAGCAGTAAAGGGGTAAATTTCTTGCTTCGGCATTCATTTTGTGCGAAATTGTGGGCGAGAGGAAGTCTAATCAACCTCCTCTCAAAAAGCATTTTATTTAAAATCTAAATCTGAGAATCATGAAATTTTTCAAAATCCTGGGTATGCTGGCCTTCGTAGCCATTTTACTGCCCTCCTGTTCGCCGTCCCTGACGCCTTTTACTCAAAAATTGTACAACCAGAACAAATGGTCGGATGATGAGCTAAAGAAAATCCAATTCTACACTTCGGAAGACATCGTCCTCCGTCGGGAATTGCGCGAAAGCGATTCTAAAATTGTAAGTGGAGAAATCAAAACCGTGCAAGGGGTAGAAGTTGAAGAAATCCTGATCCGCGCCCGCACGCCCGGTGTCCTGATGTTCAAACCAAAAGATAATTCCTTTGCCATTTCTTTTGAAGAAGGCGGCGATGAAAAATACCTCGTCTTCGGTTCGCATCCCCGAAAGGGCGGAACTTATAAGTTACTGGCTTCGGACTGGAACAAACGCCGGGGTAAGGTGACTTACAATGGCAAAAAATACTACACGCCCGCTTCCTATAATTCTATCGCTTCCCTGATGGTGGATATGCGCAAGATACGGAAGGTCTCGAAGAAATCAACGGTAGCTAAAGGTCGGAAAGTGGATTGATGAACTTTCCCAAAATGATACACCAGCCTCTTTTTTTACGAAAAAAGAGGCTTTTTTTATAAAAAATGCGAGAAAGTTAAAGAATCGTGAAAATTGGTACAGATTTTGGTATAAAAAAAGTGATTTATTTATCTAAATAATTTAGTGTGTAACTGAGGGCGATATTCCTGGGGGGGAATATCGCTCATTTTTTTTGCTTATTCCTGAAAATAAACCCGTTTTACCCGCTCCGAAATATTCGTCAAAATCTCGTAAGGTATTGTTTCTGAGGCAGTTGCCAAATGTTCGATCGGATGCTCCGGTCCGAAGACAATCACCTCGTCCCCGACCTCGGCAGTCGTGCCCGACAAGTCCACCATACACATATCCATGCACACGTTTCCCAAAATGGGACAAAGCGCACCGTTTATCCAGACTTTAAAACGACCATTTCCGGCCAGGCGAGGGAGACCATCCGCATACCCCAGGCTAATTGTCCCGATGCGCAAAGATTTTTCTGCTTTTCCGCTTCGATTATAACCCGTCGTTTCTCCTGGATTGAGGTGTTTGATTTGGGAAATCGTCCCTTTGAGCCGGCTGACGGGCTGCAGGTCGAGTTGTCCCGTCGGGTCAATGCCATACAATCCAATCCCTAGCCGAACCATTTCCATTTGGTGCTGTGGGTAGCGAATAATTCCGGCAGAATTGAGGATGTGTCGGAGAGGTGAAATGTTTAAAATCGAACTTATTTTATTATAAATTTTATTAAAATTTGAAATCTGTTCCTGAGTAAAATCATCGTGAAGGGGATCATCACTAGCAGCGAGATGAGATAGAATAGATTTTATTTTTATATTAGAATTATTTTTCAGGATAGAAGTCAGCTCTTCTAAATCTATTGCTTCAAAACCCAGCCGCTTCATTCCCGTATCTATTTTTAAATGGATAGAAATTGGTTTTTGAACATAATCTATAAGTTTTTTTAGAATATCTAAGCTGTATATCTCTGGTTCCAAATGGTATTCCAGCAAATCCTCAAAACCCGCTTCCTCCGGATTCAAAACCATAATGGGCAATTGAATACCCGTTTGCCGCAGTTCAACGCCCTCGTCAATATAAGCCACGGCGAGGTAATCCACATTTTGAAATTCTAATAACCGAGCCACTTCATAACTGCCACTCCCATAAGCCGACGCTTTGACCATGACCATGAGTTGCGTGCTGGGTTGAAAATGTTTTCTAAATATATTTAAATTATGAGCTGCGGCATTGAGATCGATTTCAAGGACGGTCTTGTGAGCTTTTCGGGAAAGTCGATTGGCAATTTTTTCAAATTCAAAAACGCGCGCTCCCTTGATTAAAATACTTTCTTCTTTAAAATTTAGGGTAGAAACAGTTTTAATAAAATTATGAGTAGAGTTAAAATAACGTTGCTTAAAGTTTGCTGGAAGAAATTTTTTTAATTGTATAATTTTATTTCCTATTCCAAATAATCGGTTAATGCCTTTGTTTAAAATCAACTGAGCCACATTTTTATATAACTCCATATCAGAAGTTCCACTTTGTAAAATGTCTGAAATAATCAAGGTTTTATTTATATGATTAGTTTGCTGGTTTAGGAAGTCCAGAGCAATCTCCAGGGCTTGAAAATCGAGATTGTAGCTATCATTGACCAGCAGACAATTGTGAATACCTTCCTTGAGTTCCAGCCGAAGAGCGATGGGATGCAAACGCTTCATTCTTTCTTGTGTAATACTTAAATCATATTCAAGAAAAAGCATTGTTGCCCAGCAGTGAATGGCGTTTTCAATAGAGGCTTCATCTGTAAACGGAATCAAAATTTCCAAATCCTGATTTTGAAAAATTCCTTCAATTTTCGTTTTCCCTTCTTTTTTTAGAATATGAATAGCATTAATGTGAAGGTTGGCTTCCCTGGATCTCGACCAGGAAAAAGTTGGAATATTTTTTTCTGAAATCAGCTGATCCACAAGCGGATCATCCTTGCAATAAATTAAGCATTTAGATTGATTAAATAAATTTAATTTTTCTTTGATTTTTTCTTCATCGCCGGAAAACCCTTCGGAATGAGCCGAACCGATATTCGTAAATAAGCCAAGCGAGGGTTGAATAATAGTTTCAAGCTTTTCCATTTCACCCGGTTGAGAAATCCCCGCCTCAAAAATACCAAGCGAATGTTCCGGTCGCATTCCCCAAACCGAAAGCGGAACGCCCACCTGAGAATTGTAACTCTTAGGAGAGCGAACGATATTTTTATCCGCTTTTAAAAGATGAAAAAGCCATTCCTTGACGATGGTTTTTCCGTTACTTCCGGTTATTCCAATCACCGGAATGTCAAAGGATTCCCGGTGATGCCGGGTGAGTTGTTGTAACGCCTGAATGGAGTCTTTTACCAGAAGAAAATTGGCATCTGGAAAATTTTCTATATTAATTTCTTGCTGAACAATAAAGTTGAAATAACCTTTTTTGTATAAGATTTGAATAAATGTGTGTCCGTCATGCCGCTCTCCTTCAATCGCAAAAAACAAACTTGATTGCAAAGGCATAGCCTTTCGACTGTCCAGCATTAGGTGGGTGATCGTTGCCTCTTTTGTTTTTGTATTTAAAAAAGAAGCATTTAATATTTTTGCTATTTTTTGTATGGAATACAAACGTATATTTTT
>JAHDCK010000039.1:0-5237 GCA_020629915.1 Saprospiraceae bacterium | reverse complement strand
TTTTTTAAATATAAAACAATCAAATTAAATCCAGCCCAATATCTCTCCGATAATTTTTTCCTTCAAACTGAATCACTTCCGCATTCGCATTCGAGTGTTGCAGCGCCTCTTCAATAGAATCCCCAAAGGAAGTCAACGCACAAACCCGACCACCATTGGTTAGGATATTTTCTCCTTCCTCCTTCGTCCCGGCATGAAATAAAATGCTGTTTTTAATTATATTAAAACCGCTCATTTTTTTGTTTTTTTCATAAGCCTCCGGATAACCACCAGACACCAGCATCACAGTAGTCGCAAATCGCTCATCTTGCTCAATGGCTTTTATATTTAAATCAGTTTTATACAAACTATCCAGTAGTTCTAACAGATCGTTTTTCAATCTCGGCAAAACAACTTCCGTCTCCGGATCGCCCATTCTACAATTATATTCTATAACAAACGGATCATCTCCTACTTTTATTAGACCTATAAATATAAATCCTTTGTATGTGATATTTCTGTTTTTTAGTCCCTGAATCGTAGGACGAATGATTTGCGTTTCTACTTTTTGCATCAGCGTTTCATCCACAAAAGGGACGGGGGAAACCGCTCCCATACCTCCCGTATTCAATCCGGTATCGCCTTCGCCTATACGCTTGTAATCCTTCGCAACAGGCAGTATTTGATAATGCATTCCATCCGTCAAAACAAAAACTGAAAATTCTATTCCAGATAAAAATTGCTCTACAACCACCCGCTCGCTTGCTGCTCCGAATTTCCCATTAAGCATATTTTCCAGTTCTGCTTTGGCGACTTCCCGATCTTCCAAAATCAAAACGCCTTTTCCTGCTGCCAGGCCATCAGCCTTGAGTACGATGGGGGTGGGTTGATCGTTGAGATAAGCCAATCCCGCTGCGAGTGTCGCCTTGGTAAACTCCTGATAAGCCGCCGTTGGGATTTTATTTTCAGCCATAAAAGCTTTGGCGTAGGCTTTGCTGCCTTCCAGTTTTGCTCCCTCCGCAGAAGGCCCAATGATTTTTATATGATTTAAATTTTTATTTTTATTAAAATAATCCCAAATGCCTCGGACAAGTGGTTCCTCTGGCCCGACCATGATCATTTCTATATGCTCTTTCAGGGCAAAATCAGCAAGGCTTTCAAAATCATTCGGACTTAAATCAATATTTTCACCGCATTGTTTTGTCCCGGCATTTCCCGGAGCGATGAACAGTTTTTTACACAGCGGGCTTTGGGAAATTTTCCAGGCAAAGGCATGTTCACGGCCGCCACTTCCCAGCAATAATATTTTCATAGAATTTTATTTTAAGTAAAGCGAACTTTAGTTTGCGTAATGGCAGGGTGATGCAAACTAATTGAACTTTAATAATTAACCGACGAATTTTTAACCAAGCGTTGTGCCCTGTAACCGTCAGGTGGGACACCTGACGGGAAAAACGTTTTCGTGTCAGGTGTCCCACTTGACACTAGCAACCAGCAAGCTTTATTTTCGTCGGTTAATTTCTAAAAACCAATAAGTTCGCTTTACTTGTTTTCCTTTCCACAAAGTTGCACATTTGCACGGGCATTTTTTAACCCTCCGTAAAAAAGGTTAATTTTGTGTTTCAAATTGTAAAAGAAAATTATGAAAAAGAAAATATTATTGACAATTGGTATCATCCTGCTCATTGGATTATTAGTAGGAAGTTATTTCGTTTTTGGTTCATACAGCGAAGGCTACCGCGCCGGAACGGTGATGAAACTCAGCAAAAAAGGAGTCGTTTTTAAAACCTATGAAGGCCAGTTGAACACCGGAGGAATTACTACAGGTGGAGGAGAAGGCGGAGATATTGCTTCTACGATATGGGAATTTTCAGTTTCCCGAAGCAATGACGAAGTGGTGAGTGCCATAGAAAAAGCGGTAGATAATGGCAACCGTGTCAAGTTATTCTACGAAGAAAAATTTTATCAATTGGATTTTCTGGGAGATACAAAATATTTCGTTTACAAAGTAGAAGAGGTCGGTTCCGAATAAAGAACCATAATTTTAATTCAGACGTTTTATTTTCATGGCTACACCAAAAACAGTTGCGTTTCACACATTGGGTTGCAAGCTCAATTTCTCCGAGACATCGGCCATCGGTCGGATGTTCGAGGACAAGGGCTATGGTGTGCATAAATTTGAAGAAGGGGCAGACATTTTTGTGATTAATACTTGTTCGGTTACAGATTTTGCAGATAGAAAATGTCGGCAAATCGTGCGGAAGGCCCTGCGAAAATCCCCGGATGCTTTTGTCGTCGTTGTAGGTTGTTACGCTCAACTTAAGCCGGATGAAATTGCAGAAATTCCTGGTGTGGATCTCGTCCTTGGAGCCGCTCAGAAATTTCGTATCCTCGATTTTGTGGACGACTTGTCCAAGGCATCGGGCAAGGGTATGGTGCTGGCAGGGGAAGTAAAGGAAGCGAATAGTTTTACTGAGGCGTTTTCTTTTGGAGATCGCACCCGCTCGTTTCTGAAAGTGCAGGATGGGTGTGATTACAAATGCTCGTTTTGTACGATTCCGCTGGCGAGGGGAAAAAGCCGGAGTGATACAGTAGAATCCGTTATTGATAATGCCAAAAAAATAGCTGACCTCGGCGTAAAGGAAATCGTGCTGACCGGAGTGAACCTCGGCGACTTCGGCAATGGTACAGAAGTGATCGAAGGAACCAAGCCGAGGAAGGAAGCTCTTTTTGCGGATCTCATTCGGGAATTGGACAAAGTAGAAAGCATTGAGCGGTTTCGGATTTCATCTATAGAGCCCAATTTGCTAACGAATGAAATTATTGATTTCGTAGCACAGTCGAGAGCTTTCGTTCCGCATTTTCATATTCCCTTACAATCTGGAAATAACAAGCAACTCAAAATGATGCGCCGTCGCTACAAGCGGGAATTGTACTCGGAGCGGGTGGCTTATATCAAGTCCGTGATGCCGCATTGCTGTATCGGGGTAGATGTGATCGTGGGATTCCCAGGGGAGACGGAAGAGGATTTCTTAGAGACTTATCGGTTTATAAACGAAATGGATATTTCTTATTTGCATGTGTTTACCTATTCTGAACGACCGAATACACTCGCTGCCGAAATGCCGGATACCGTTCCGATGGGAGAGCGTCGCAGAAGGAATGAAATGCTGCGTATTTTATCCGGTAAAAAGAAGTATTATTTTTATAATCAATTTATAAATACAACTCGTCCTGTTTTATTTGAAAAACACAAAAATAAAAACTATATAACAGGTTTTACAGATAATTATATTAAAATTATATTGCCCTTCCGGGAAAATCTTATCAATACTATCCAGCCGGTTCAGCTTCATTCTGTCAACAGCGAAGGGGAAATGATCGCAGCGGAGATTTCAATGGTACAATAGTACAATAATTCAATACTCAATGACTTATTAGCGAATCTTTGATTCGCTTTATACCTCCAAATAGGTTTATTTAGCAGCTTTCCTTTTTTACGTACTCAAAACATCCACTTACACATTACAGGTTTTTTCATCTTTGGATTACACTCATCTTGAAGAAAATCCAAAATTTATTTTATAACTAAAAAAAGTAAAATGATGAAAAAACAACAATTACTTATTGGTTTTATCCTTGCATTTTTTGTGAATACAATATGGGCACAACAATGTATTTCGCCCAATGGCAACGATTCGATAGCAGGTAATCAGGTAAATGCTTCCATGATTGTAGGAGGCGAAATTTTTGCAGGACTAGATTCCTTTGGAACAATAGCTTCGGGTTTTGCAGTACCAAATGGATTCGCTCACACAATTTTTACATCCGGGATATGGATGGGAGGAATAGATCCTAACGGGACCTTGCGTTTAGCAGTCACTCAATATATCGGACCTGGCAATTCAGACTTTTTTGCAGGGCCATTAGATGAATTTGGGGAGGTGAGTGTGGCAACTTGTGAAAACTTTGATCAATTATGGAAAGTTACGAGTGATGAAATTTTAAATATGTTAAGTGATTGGGAAGATAATGGAGTGATCGATAATACTCCGGCCAGTTCTATTTTAGCCTGGCCAGGGAAAGGAAATCCAAATTTTACTACTCAGAACGGATTTGACTTACCGGATCAGGAGTTAGCTCCTTTTTTTGATCAAAACGGAAATGGTCTTTACGAACCATTGCAGGGAGATTTTCCTTGTTTGCCTCATTTTGATACCTACCAACAATGTAAAAATGGTTTGCCTGTTGAAATGCTTTGGTCTGTAGCCAATGATGCAGGAGGGCAGCATACTACTTCAGGTGGGCAACGTCAAAAAATGGAAGTCCATAAACTCGCCTGGGTGTATCATTGTGCGGATCATCCGGTATTGGATGAAACAGTATTTGTGAATTTTAAATTTATTAATAAGAACAATGTTTTTGTGGATGATTTTTTCTTTGGTTTTTGGCATCACTTCGGTTTGGGAAACCATAAAGATGATATGGCAGGGTGTAATCCAGATGAAAATTTCTTTTATGTTTATAATGGAGATAATGATGATGAAGACAGTAGTTGGGTAACTGGGTATGGAGAGGATCCTCCTGCTTTTGCCGTAACCTTGTTAAACCAAAACCTGGATAAGTTTTCTGCTTATGGAGAATACACTAATATTAATAGCCCATCCATAGACTATGAGTATCGTTGGTTGATGGATAATAAATGGGTAGATGGGACACCAATGACAGAGGGGGGTGATGGATATGGCGGAACGGTACCTACAGATTATTTGTTTCCTGGCAATCCCAATGATACTTCTGAATGGTCTATGCTTTCCGCCGGATTACAGGTCGGAAATATTAAGGCAATAGGAGCAATTGGACCAATGCTTTTGTCTCCGGGGCAGATTGTCGAAGTAGATATGGCTTATTCATTTCACAGGGAAGATGGGCAGGATCACTTGGGAAATGTGGATGTATTGTATAATGAAATTCCATTAATTAAGGATTTTTATTATAATAATTTTTCAAATTGTGGTGTGGTGACTTCTACAAATGAAAGTATAAAGAAAAATGAAATTTCTGTTTTTCCCAATCCCGCAGGTGATGTTCTTTACTTGGAGGGAGAACTTCAGGACATTGAGCAAATTGTTATTTTTAATGTATTAGGAGAAGTTGTTTTGATTCAAAATTTTAATACAAATAAAATAGATGTGTCAAGTTTGGTTTCTGGATCTTATTTCCTTGAAATAAAAACAAATAATGATAGAATAAATAAG
>JAHDCK010000477.1 GCA_020629915.1 Saprospiraceae bacterium | reverse complement strand
CTAGGTAAAAAAGAACAAGTATAGTTGTGTACTTTATTATTTTCTCATCCCTAAGAAGGATAAAAAATAATAATCATGAAAACGTATTACATTTCTTTTTTGTTTCTCCTCATCGTTGGACCCATATTTGCCCAGCAAACCGAACAACCCATTTTTGCGATAACTTCCGTCAATGTTATTCCATTAAACACTGATAAGGTTTTAAAAAATCAAACAGTTTTGATTGAAGGAAGTACTATTTCAGATATCGGTAATTCAAAAAATATTTCTATTCCCGATGGAGCCACAATAATAAATGGAAAAAACAAATATTTAATTCCTGGCATGGCAGATTGCCACGCCCACCTTCCCGGTAATGGAGGAACCAAACACAATATTGAGGACTACTTAATGCTCAATCTCGCCAACGGGGTCACGTCCCTTCGCACGATGCGCCACGAAAGTTATGCTTTGGAACTCAACAATATGCTGGAGGCCGGATTGATCGATGGCCCAAGAATTTATCCAACGGGTTATATGTTTTATGGTAGAAAAGATACGCTTGAAGAAAACACGATCCGGGAAAGTCTGGAAAAATCAAAAAAAGAAGGATATAAATTTGTAAAATTTTTATCTGCTAAGCGGATGGAAGATTATCAAAAAATTGCGATGCTTGCAAAGGAGTACGATATTGAACTTGCGGGACATACTCCGCCTGGCGGACTCAAGCAAGCCGTTTCTACCCAAATGAAAAGTGTAGAGCACATCACCGGATTTTCCAGCCTGAAACAAAAAGATCCTAATAATTTTGATATAATATTAAAACAAATGGGTGAGCAAGGTATGTTTAACTGTCCGGATATTTTATGGTATAAAATTGCCATGCTCCAGGAAGGTTTTGAATATCCAAAAATGCTAAAAAACCCTCACATGGAATATCTCGATCCGGAAATTGTAAAGCAGTGGGAAAAACTGTCTATTGAAGATGAAAAAAAGTACGGCCCTCAAGGAGATAACACTAATCAAGATTATATTGATAAATATAAGAAAATAATTGCTTTGTATCAATCTATTCTTCCACAACTTCAGGATAATGGTGTAAAGTTATTGATTAGTGCTTCAGACGGTTTTTATATCGTTCCGGGATTTTCTTATGTAGATGAATTGCTGCTCTTCAAGGAAGGAGGAATGAAAAATATTGATATATTAAAAGCGGCTTGTGTTAATCCAGTAGATTTTTTCGGCGAACTCGATGTAGCGGGAACAATTACAAAGGGAAAAAGAGCAGACCTTGTTTTGCTGGATGCCAATCCATTGGAGGATATAAAAAATGCGGCAAAGGTAAATGGAGTAATGCTAAGAGGAAAATGGTGGTCGAGAGGAGAATTGGATAAAAGACTAGAAGCTATAAAAAACAAATATTAAATAAAAATCGTATTGGAATAATAGTTATTCCAATACGATTAATCTTCCAATAAAATAACACGGGCAGCAGGAATCTCTTCATCATTCTGCTGGACAAAAGTTGGGGTATCAGCCTGCAAAACCGTTTCATCCTGAGTTGCGGCAGGCTGGTTCAGTGTCTTCACATAGCTAAAAGCAACCATGACTAGCAAGACAAAACCCATTAAAAAATTTTTCATAAAAATAATTTTATTGTTTATAAAATAAAAACCCACGAAGAGAGGAAGGGAAAATTATAGTTGTGTCAGCTAACAACATAACGCAAAAAATGTTCCAAACGTTCCCTCCACTTTTGGGAATTTTTAAATTAATTTTTTAACCATGAAAAAAATATTTATTCTTTCAGTTTTAATTGGGCTGTCTTTCTCAGATAAGTCCGGTTTATTTATTTCCGAATTTATTCACTTTCCGATGGAAGCCTCTAAAAAGGAAAAACTCATTCGCAGCTTAGAAAATCTCCTGGAAAACAAAGAAGGCAACCTCGCTGCTTCCGGAATGGTAGATTGGAAACACTACGAGCAATATAACGATATTTTTGATATTCTAAAAAAAATAGAACATAGCAAAAAGTTTCAGGATTCTACTTTTTTTAAAAGCCAACTCATCAATGTGGTAGAACAACCCAATAAATCTTATCGGGTAACACTAGCCTGGACAGGTGTGGATACCTTTGGTCATTCTATTCCAAGGTTAATTTTTGAATTGGGTGCAATTGAGCAGAAAGACCATTTTCAATTTTATTGTTTGTTTGAAGAAAATACAGCTCCTTGGAATCAGGTGCGAATCAATAATGTAACTTTTTATTATAAAAATGAATTTAACCAAACAATTGCTCAATCATTTGATGCCCATAATTCTAAAATGGCGGAACTGCTTGAAATGGACCCCTTGAAAATGAGCTATTACAAGTGTCGGGATTTGCAGGAAGCCTACAGGCTTTTTGGTATCCATTATCTGGCAGACATCAATGGAACAAAACGAGGCTGTATAACCATAAATAAAAATAATATATTTGTTTCCGGCACGAACTCTGAAGAATACAATCATGATCTTACGCATTATTATTTTGCCAAAGCTGTCCCGAAAGAAAAGAAAAACTGGACGGCAGAAGAAGGCTTTAATGTAAATCTAACAGATTATTGGGCGGAATCTACAGAGACTAATTATGCATTGCTCAAAAAATATCTCTTGGATAATCCCGACTTAACCCCGCTGGAAATTTTCACTAAAAACAGGATTTTGAAACGACCCATCCCCACTAAAATGCCAGTCGCCGGAATTATCATGAGAAAGATAAAACGGGAACATGGGATGAAAGCCGTGATGCAGCTTATCAGTTGCGGACCGACCGATGAAGATTTCTTTAGAATGCTAGACAAAATAACAAATATCAATAAAAATAATTTTAATTTAGTTGTCCGGCAAGAATTAGGTTTGGAATAGGTTGAATACCTGCCTCTCAAAGGCGCAGGCTATCGCCTGCGCCTTCCAGGTGGTAAGG
>JAHDCK010000476.1 GCA_020629915.1 Saprospiraceae bacterium | reverse complement strand
TAAAAATAATATTGTGTCATTTTAATCCATTCAGCCAATTCCTCAATAAAGCCAACCCATCCGGTGTGCCAATCGACTCCGGGTGAAACTGTACGCCGGTTAGTGGTAAATCTTCGTGTTGCAGAGCCATAATTTCTCCTTCTTCTGTCCAGGCTGTTTTTTTAAGGGGCGTATTTTTTAAATTTTTTAAAATTAAAGAATGATAACGCATCACCGCCATGGGTTGAGGGATTTTATTAAAAATACCCTTTCCAGAATGTATAATATTGGACGTTTTTCCGTGCATGGGCAGCTTGGCCTTGATCAATTCTGCACCAAAATATTCCCCCAGGGCCTGATGTCCCAGACAGATTCCCAAAATATTTATTTTATTATAATAAAACTCAATCAAATCCATCATCACACCTGCTCGCTCAGGCACCTCCGGCCCCGGAGAAAATACCAGGGCATCAAATGATCTTTTTTTAATTTGAGAAACCGAATATTCATCGTTGCGAATGACCGTACATTCCGCATTCAATTGCAGAAAATAATCATATAAATTATACGTAAATGAATCGTAATTGTCAATTAATAGAATCCGGGCGGACTGGCTCAAGGGTGGGTCGTTTAAGTTGGGGTTCGGAGCGTTCGCGGATCTCCTCATCCGAAATTTGATAATTGGATTCCGTTTTTTCTATGGCCGGAGAATTTTCAATCTGATCTGCTGTATTCAAAATGCTTTTCCAGAAATCTGTAATAACGGGCTTGGCATCCGAGCCAATCTGCCGGGCCACTGCCGGGACTTCCTTGAGGTAGGGATAAGTCACGGAAGTCTGTGTCACCTCTGGCCCGATAATAAAAGTAGATTCGCCAAACCAAACTAGCGAGCTACACAAAACCAGGGAAATAAATCCAGCTGCCAATCCACCCAAAATTTTATTGATGATCCCGATTTTACCCAGCAGCACGCCGGACAAAAACCGGGCAAATAACATGATGGCACCGAAGACGATAAAAAAGGTAACGGCAAATCCGACGACGGGCATGATTACATTATCCATCTGCAACGTCACGGATAACATTTCCGTCACCCTCGGCGTAAACTTTACCGCAAAGGCCAATCCCACGGCTACCCCGATAAACCAAAATACTGCCCGAATGATCCCGCTTGAAAATCCGGCACTGAAACCCAAAAGGACCGCAATAAGGGCAAAAATATCTATTATCATACTTAAAATATTCTTCCAATTGAAAACAAGATAAGGGGATGTTTTAGTTTTACGAAATGTATTTTATTTTTGTAAAAATATAACAATCGTGAATGCACAAATAAAATATATCAATAAAGGTCAACCCAAAACAGTAACCTGGAAAGGTGAATCTATTTTCACGGGAATTTTCAAGCATCCCGTTGAGGGGAAAGTCCCGGTAAATTTTTTCGGAGTGGAAGGCGATGGCCAGGGCGATAAAAAACATCACGGCGGACGAGACAAAGCACTCTACCTCTACCCGATGGAACACTACGACTTTTGGAAAGAGGCATTAGGACGAGACATTGAACCCGGTAATTTTGGTGAAAATATCACGAGTTTTGGTATTTTAGAAAAAGATATTTGTGGTGGAGATGAATTTCGGTTTGGAAATATTTTGGTCAAAGCTATTGCGCCACGCATTCCCTGCATTCGCCTGAATCTTCGTTTTGGGCAGGATGATATTTTAAAAAAATTTGTAGAAGCAAGGCGATTTGGTGTTTATTTTAAAGTATTGGAAGAAGGAAAACTACAAGCAGGAGATAAGATTTCATTATATAAAAAATCTGACTATTCTTTTACCTTTCAGGACATTGTAGATCTTTTTACCGGGCAGGAAGTAGCCAAAAATTTACTGGAAGAGATGATGGAGTATCCTGACTTGCAACAAAGCATTCAAACTCAGGTAAGAAAAAAACTGGAAAAGCTTAATGGCTAATTCCAAGCAACACATCCTTTAATATCGTATTGATTATTTCACCAATTTCTTGCCCCTTGGTTACGGTCATCATGTGCGAACCATCTTTGACTAAAAAATCATATTTGACTTTTTTTATGGGAATTGTATTATCCTTATCTCCGTGAATATGAATAATATTTTTAGGGTAAGTTTCTCTTTTCCAGCTCGCAATTAAACCGACGGTTCTTTTAAAATAACGAGGTGTTTTCTTTTTCAACATACTTACAAAAAGAGGTTTATCCTTATTCCGATCTGGCTCAACGATAGGTTGAAGAATCAGGGCCGATCCTTTCATCAGCCAGCCCGGAACCAATCTATGAAAAAATGTTTTATATTTTCCCGGTAATTCTTTCCTGGTTTTAGCACTGGAAATCAAAATGACTTTTTCGGGATTCAAAAAATCCGCCATCTCCGTCGCCAGCATTCCCCCCAGTGAAACGCCAATGATCACATAAGGAGTTATCGTATCTATTTTTTCTGCTATTGTTCTGGCGAAGCCGTTCATGTCTTCTCCCTTTGGCGGAGTTCCGTAATCTAAAAGGATGGGATTTGTTTGTGGGATTAATTTGATATTTTTAAACATCCGGGAATCTGCCCCTTGTCCATGTAAAAGATAAATATTTATTTTTATTGTATCTATTCCAGACAATAGAAAGGGCAACAAAAGCAAAATACCAGAATAAATTATTTTGGAAAAAACCCTCAATTAAACTACATTTTTAATATATAAACACCTTATTAGAAAACACCTCCTCGCCTATTTTTGTTTTTAAAATATAAAAATGATTTGAAAAGTGAGTTGGATTAATTTCCCACTTAAATTCCTGAACCCCTTGCTCTTTTTCTCCTTGAAAAGTGAAAATGATTTTAAATTTCAGATAAAGAATAGAAGCGAATAAAAAATATAAATTCCAAATATCAACAAGACATGTTGGGATAAATGAAGGTTTGAAGTTCACAGAAACAGGAAACTATTCTTTA
>JAHDCK010000038.1:17190-18492 GCA_020629915.1 Saprospiraceae bacterium | reverse complement strand
AGCCCCGGAGCAATTTGAGCTTTTGAAACAACCTAATCTGAATCCGGTTATAGAACCTAATTCTGGTAAAACTATTTTTTTAGAATATAATATAAAAAATAATATTGGTGCAGGTGCTTTCGAGGTAAACTTTGAAGGAGGTGGTCTAAAAGATAATTTTATCCAGAAAATAAAAGTCAATTCTAAAGGATTTCCTGCTAGTACAATTTTGACAGATAATAATGTTAAAAATAAGTTTAATTTTAATTTGAATGATGTTGTACCCGGATCAATTGAAGCAAAATTTCAGGTGCATTCCAATGTTTTATCGGAGTTAATGTCAGGAATGGAAAGAATGCTCCGTCAGCCAGGCGGGTGTTTTGAACAAGTGTCGAGTAATAATTATCCTAATATTTTAGCTTTGAGTTATATGCAGGAAAATGGTCAGGTGAATCCTGAAGTAGAGCAAAAAGCATTTAAATATTTGAGTCATGGATATAAGAAATTAGTAGGATATGAAATAAAAGGAGGTGGGTTTGATTGGTTTGGAAATCCTCCTGCTCACGAAGCATTGACTGCTTATGGCATCC
The DNA here is from genome assembly GCA_020629915.1 of Saprospiraceae bacterium. Classification (GTDB taxonomy): domain Bacteria; phylum Bacteroidota; class Bacteroidia; order Chitinophagales; family Saprospiraceae; genus JAHDCK01. Next base: position 17,923 of record JAHDCK010000038.1, on the reverse strand, counting down.
TGCAATTTAAAGATATGTCAAAAATATATAATGTGGATCAGGATATGGTCGACCGGGCAGCCAAGTGGTTGTTGTCCCGCAGAGATGGGAAAGGTTACTGGAAAAAATCAAAAGGATTACACAGTTGGATAATGGACGAACATATACATGGGTCATATATGTGTTGGGCACTTTCTGAGGCCGGTTATGGTACTAAAATTTTAACGGAATTGAAAACCAATTACGAAGCTGCCATCAAAAAAGAAGATCCGTATACAATGGCCTTGATGGCTAATTCATTTATTGATAATAAGAAGAAAAATATATTAATGAAAGAATTATTAAAAATGCAGGAAAAGAATGGTGCCTGGAAAGGGGCGAGCCGATCCGCTGTAAATTCCTCCGGTAAAAATTTAGAAGTTGAAACCACAGGATTAGTTTTAATGGCATTGATGAAGCAGGACGGATTAAGTTCAGCCGTTCATAAAGGGGTTGAATTTTTAACAAAGTCCAAAAATAATTATGGCTTTGGTTCTACACAGGCGACGGTTTTGGCACTCAAGGCTTTGGTGCAATATTCAAAACTGATGAATGAGGTGCCAGCAGAATCCGGCACTTTTGAAATTGTATTGAATGGAGAAAAAATTAAATCGGTTCCTTTTTCTAACAGGAGTATGAAAAAAACAGTGGCGGATTTGAGTGAGCATTTTAAGGAAGGAAACCAGATTGTGGAAGTCAATTTTATCGGACCAGA
>JAHDCK010000038.1:0-17090 GCA_020629915.1 Saprospiraceae bacterium | reverse complement strand
CTGGATTTGAAAGGAGATATAAAAGGAGCGTATGAGGCCCCGGCTTCTTCTGCTTATCTCTATTACGAAAATGATCAGGTCAGTTGGTGCCAACCGGAAATGATTTCTATAAATTAAGCAAGTAATCATTTTCAACCGATAAAAAGAAATTGGATTTTGTCAGGCAAGACGCCTGACAAGTCTTATTTCGCCCCGTCAGGCGTCTCGTCTGACGAAAACCTTTACTAGAATGCCTGGCATTATCCAAAATCTATTAGTCGGGTTACTTACCTGCGTAGTAGCCCATAAATCAACATTGTTTAAAATCGCTTTATCGATTTCCTTTTTTCGATAAAGCGATTTTTTCAATATACAACCTGAGAAAAAAAATCCCCCGCAATAAATTACTGCGAGGGATCTTTGCTAATAGTTAGCTGGCTTGATTTTTTACTCTACTATGAGTTTTTTTACAATATTTTGATTTCCATTTTGCACCTTCACGAAGTAAATTCCCGCAGGTAATAAATGAACATCCATATTTAAAATCTTTTGATTTCTTTCTATATTAAAAGTTCGAATAAGTTGTCCCTGCAAATTCGTCAGGCTTACTTCAAGAGCATTAAACTTTCCTTCAAATTCCAATACAACTTTGTCCTTGGCGGGATTAGGGGTCATGGCCACATCGATGGCTTTCCCTCTAATTTTAGCCGAAACAATATTGGTGAAATTTTCTGTTCCGTCAAAGTCCACCTGAATTAACCGATAAAAGTAAGTGCGGTCTGCCACAACTTCCTCATCCAAAAAATTATACTCTTGACGTTCGGCAGTTGTTCCGGATCCATCCATCCAACCAATGGTTTCAAACCCCGAGGTAGGCTCCAAACTTCTTTGTACGTGAAATCCTTTATTCTCTGTTTCGGAAACAGTGATCCAGTGTACTAAAATATTTTCGTCAATGGCCTCTGCTTTAAAAGTGTATAAACTTATGGGCAGGGGACAGGTGACAATAGCATTATAATCTTCAGAGGTTACAGCATCTCCCGGAACAAATAAGGGCAGGAAAATAAACTGTTCATAATCTCCTCCTCCGGGCATTCCGGCTGAAGTCGGGTCGCTTCCATTTAAAAATAATCTAATGATCGGTTCTCCATTCAAAAGAGTGGCAGCACATTCATAAGAGGAACAATCTGTAGGCTGATTGACTGCGGTAAATCGAAACAATTCTACTATTGTACCCGGAGCTAAAACACCCAAACTTCCTCCTGAAGTGGTAACACTGTGATAATCCCAACCACCAGGATGAGTTAGTTCATTACTGGTATTGGCCCAGGTCAAATTTGTACTTGTTACTGTGATACCTCCAAGTCCGTCACAGGTAGCAACTGAAATTTGAGAATTACCAACCAGGTAAGGATTTGCTCCGCTACCATCTGTTGTAATCAAACTAACGATGTATTCGGAAGTTACCGGGTCAAAATCCAATTCAATAGTCACATTATCCTGTGCAGTCATTTGAAAACTGCCAAGAAGAAAAATTATTATATATAATATATGTTTCATTTTTAAGTTTTTAATGTTTAAAAAAGGTCAGCAAGGAGTTTAATACTTTCTCCTTGCTGACTAAGTTACTAAATTAAGGCAGTTGTTCTATCACAAAATCATAATTGTATTGGAATGCAGAATTGGTTGGATAAGTCAATACATTAACTAAAACCAAATTCGGATCATCTCCTGTCCCTGCATATTTTACTTTTCCATTCAGATCAAAATCTCCCTGGAAGTACCCCAATGCAAAATCGTAATTGTATTGGAAAGCAGTATTAGCTGGGAAGGTTAAAACATTTGTAAGGGTTGTATTCGGATCGTTTCCAGTTCCGGTATATTTTACCTTAGAATCAATATTTCCATCTCCGGCCCAAAGCGCAAAGACACCTCCTCCCATATCTTTTTGGGAATGAGTCCCCCAGGAACTCGCATCGACCATCGTAGTAAAATCTTTGACTCCGGTAGAAATTCTATCCAAAGCAACTGCACCACCGGTACAAGCTCCTAGGTGATTTCTGTGATTGACAGAAATATAGTAGTTGCCCGGAGCAAATCCGGTAAAGAATACAGCAGAGGTTCCGTCTGAAGCAGAAACAACATCGCCGTCTCTTTGCACCAAAGCTGCCTGATTTGCCAGCACTGTTGTTGGGTCTGCTCCATCTCTCAATTCTACTAAAACCCAATCAACGATGGCATCATTTCCTGTAGTGGCTAAAACTGCTGCAGTTGTGGTTTCTCCACCTCCGCCAACTCTGGCAAATCCAAGGCCGGAGTAGGGTTCTGCAGTTGGGATATATCCTCCGGCACGCAGGTCGTCATTCATTAAGGTACCAGCAAGTGGCCCCTGAAGGAAAACTTTAGTTTCTACCATAATAGCTGCACCGGGAGATCCAACAGCAAAGCTGGAAAATCCGGTGGTATAGTTGGCGGTAACGGCAAAGTCAGTAGGGGTTCCGGTAGGGAAGTTAGGGGCTGTTCCGGCAGTGGGTGTTGCTTCCTCTACGGTTGCATCCGTTCTAACATCACTAGCTCCTTTAAACATTTTTAAATCTGTAATTGGATCACTATCACCATTTGCAGCCGATGCTTGCCATCCATTTATTTCTGCAGCAGTGTAATATAATGTTATATCATAATCACCAGCAGGATTGTTATTCGTAGGAGTTACCTTATAGGCTTTATCCGTCAAATCCTCCGCTCCGTTGTTTGCTGAAACACCACTTGCAGCCGTTCCGTCGTGCTGAACTTCTACGGTAGTACAACCATAATCATGACCCGTGTTGTTTACGATTCTAACCATGATGTCTCCATCGGTATTATAAAAATAGACATCATCAAATGGCCCAAGGTATTGTTCATCAGAACTGGTAATAACCGTTTCAATGGCAGCACCTGTAATTTCGGTTCCGGTTACGACGACATTATCCAGTGCCCACCAGTAATCCCATTGTGCGATATAGGTAAAACGCAATTGCATAGCTGCATTGGCATGAGCCAGAATGTCAATAGTCTGATGATTGGGTGCGCCCCAGGCTCCGAGTGCGCCTCCGCTTCCATCGTGGTTGAATACATTCTGCCAGGCCGAACCATCCCACACATCTACATCAATAGTTTCTAAAAATCCGGGACCGTACTCTCTGAAGTACTGGTCAAAATCGAGTGTAAGAGTGGTGGCATTAGAGGCATCAAATACTGGAGAGAATAATTCCTCATTTGTATCAGAACCATTTCCGGCAGCATCACTGTCAGATAAGGCATACTGACTACCATCTAGTCCGCCATTAGCTGTAGCTAATGTCCAGTTATCGGTTGTGTTTCCACTATTATCATTGGCCGTCCATCCGGTAGCTGTTCCATTAAAATCTTCATTTAAGTAGGTAACGCTTGTAGTAGAACTTCCAACTGGTGGATTATCATCATCATTAATCGTTAAGGTATGATTGATAACAGCACCTGCATAGGCATCTGTACTTCCGGTATTTGTAATAGTAAAAGTTAAATCTATTGTTTCAGGTCCTTCTACAGAGGCATCATCATAAATTCTAATTGTCGCATTTTGATTACCCGGTGCTGCAAAAACAAGATTCGGGGTTAAAATATCATAATCAACTGTATTGGTAGCAGTGCCTCCGGTAACTGAAACAGTAACATTGGCATCTCCTGTAGGAGCGGCTCCGATATTTAGAGGAATATTTACATCGGTATAATCTCGGCAATCCACTGTTCCACCAACTGCACTTCCTTCTGTAAAAGAACTTGCTGCGGATACAAAATTGATTTCAGGTACTGTGGGTGGAATTATACAGGTTGGATTGGGCAGACTACCAGTAGAGGTAAGGCTCCCGGCTGTAACTGTTGCGGTATTTGGAATTTTGGTGACCAAATCTCCAATAGTTACATCGTCGATATACCAGCCGTTTCCTCCAACAGAAGCATCACAGTGCATTCTAAAACGAATAGTGGCTAATTGACCTGCATAAGAAGACAAATCTACATCCGTTTGAATGTATCCACCACTGTTTCCACTAAAGGCTGGAGAACCTGCATTGTTATCTATAGTACTATTATAGCCGTTGGCAGTCATTTGTGGACCAAGGTCTGTCCAGGTGACTCCTCCATTGGTAGAAATTAAAACCTGACCGCCATCCCAAGTCGCTTCTGTATCATAAGAGTGCATGAAAGAAAGGGTACTTGTAGCAGTAAGTGCTACCCCGGAAGCCAAGTCGAGGTGCATATCCACCGGTGTATTAAAATCCTGAGCAAACCAGTTATTAGCACCGCTAAACGGATTGGAACCATTTAAGACCCAATTTCCTGTTCCGGCATTGGTAGAAGTAGCTGTCCAGTTTCCGCCACCACTTTCCATATCATCAGAAAAACTAAAGGTTCCTGAAGGTGCTCCTGCATCAACTACTACTTGAAAGGTTAAGGTAATCACCTGTCCGGCTGTCATATTGAAGGTAGGCCAGCTAACAACTCCACCGGCTTCGCTTCCGCCATTACTGGCAGAACCATTAACATAAGTTGTATAGGTAGGAACGGGATCTGTAACAGATACGTTGTTGAGGTTACCACCAGTTGTATTCGTTATTTGGATAGAATAAGTAATCGTTCCACCAGGTGAAACTTCTGTTACATCTGCTGTTTTTTGAACTTGAATAGAACAAGTAGGTGGCATATCAAAAGCTTCTGTTCCATCCGTTTTACTACCACTACTACCTTGTGTGGCACTAAAACCCAATCCTCTTCTGGCAAAAACTTCCCAAATCAAACACTGGTGAATCCCACCATATAAAGCCTGATCCGCAGCGAGGATTGCATCCCGACCATCTACGAATCCAGGACTACAAGGTTGCAATTTTAATCCTTCAGTAACCAGAGCCATCGCTACATTATTTCCACCTGTACCATAGTAAAAATCGGAATCAAACCCATAAGCAAATCCCGGGTCATCAATCAAAGCCCAGGCTAAATCCCAAATCATGGCACACCATACGGAACCCACTCCGTGAGGTGCTACTTCTGTATTAATATCATCATAGGTATGTGGGTTGATACCCATATCTGTACTATATTGGTGAGTTCTGATTCCGGGGCCATTTGCTCCTTCTCCAACCAGCCAGGTTCCTACGCCACGACCATCAGTTCCGGCATCACCTGGTTCTATGGTCATCATCAAACCAAACCAATCTGACCAACCTTCTCCCATTTGCTCGGTATTGTTCAGGCAGCCAGAGTTTCCTCCTCCTCCAGTTAATCTAATGGAAATTCCGTGACCGTATTCGTGAGCAATAACAACATTGTCTAAATCACCGTCACGGCTACCACAGACATACATTTGCATGGTTGGGTTTCCACCATCTGTTGGCGTACCAAAATTGGCATTACAGGTTCCACTTCCATCCTGCGCTTCCGAATTAACTGAATCACCACCAGCTCCTCCATTTCCATAATTATTTTCCTGAAAGTTTCCACTGGCTTCGTCAAAACCATATTGGTACCAAATATCATGGGTGACATTCGTCCAGTAAAACAGGTTAGTTAAAGCTGCCGACTCAGATTGGTTGGCATTGGAATAGGTGGTATTAATTGGGTAATCAAAGGTTAATCCGGCTCCACCGTTAGGGCTAAAACCCGGATTGTCACCATCCTCATAAGCATGGCAGTTATTCCCTCTGGTAATGGTAAATTCCGCTCCGGCTGCTCCGTTTGTATCATGCCACCCGAAAGGGGAAGCAATGGGATCATCCGGATCATTAACAAGGGAGCGACCTCCATGATTGGGCGATTCAATTGGAATAGGATAAACCCGATAAGCGCCTACCATTAAGTATTTATCTGCTTCTGTTACAGTCTCCTCTTCCTGGGCATGACTGGCACTGCAACTATGGTCATGGTTATGAGCTTCTCCAAAATTACAAGAAGTCACCCAGTTGTCTTTATGTAAAATTTTACCAGTAGAAGCATCCAGGCGAAGGCTCCACCAGTTTCGCTTATCCAATTCGTAAATGACCAAATCCCAGGCGAGAATCAAATCATCTCCCACGGGTTGGTACATTAATCTAGCAGGAATGTCATTGACGGATATTCCTCCGTTGGTCAGCAAAACTTCCTGAGCTGTGTTATTTTTATTTTCAAGAATCATCAGCGGATCCACTGAACCCAGACCCAGTTCTGCCGCTGCAGCCTGAACGGCCTGAATAGCGGTCAAACCGGGTGATGTTCCCCGAACCTTTTTTGCAATATCCGAAATAAATGAACTGTGGTGAGAAAACAAATCACCTGCATCATTGAAGTGCAGATCCGCAACGGCTTGATTAATTTCCAGGCCATTGATCATTTGACGCAGATAGACGTGAGTCAGCCCGCTTCGTTTGCTTCTGTGTTGAGCGGTAACTGTCCATTCAGCCACATCGTTTTCAGATAAATTGTAATATTTTTTTGTTTGTGAAAGTTGGTGCTTAATCGTTTCTTTGTTCGATTGGCCAAACATAATGGACGAAGAAGAAAGAAACAAAGCAACTAGTGTTAGGAGAAGTGCTTGGTTTTTACTCATGGTTAAGTGTTAGTGGTATTAAAGTAATGTTCTATATAAGTTTTTGAAACCTATAAGAAAAGTCCGTTTCTTGCCTTAAAGATTGATTGTTACTTCGGGGAAATGATAAATTGGCTAAGAGCATGTTTAAAATTCCATTAATCGGCTACAAGCCACAAATTTTATTCTGAACTTCGTTAAATTTTTCGCCGGATTGCCCGCATCCGGCTACAAAATTTGCCTATTTCAAAATAAAATTTGAAGCCTTTCGCTCAATCATGAAAATTTGAACATACTCTAATTACTGACAGGGTAAAAGTAGGAAAAGTTGCCTGTTTTGCAAAATAAATAGAAGTAGTTGTGGGGTATTTTAGTATAAAATTTTACTCATTTATTACAAATGTATAATACCTTTAATGTGAACGCTCTAAGGAATGATAAAATAAAAAACGGGTCTTGGGAAAAATTCCCAAGACCCGTTTTAAAAGGAAAGAAAAAATTTATTCTTTATACAGTAAAATCTGGTGAACTAAGTAAGCCAAAATTGGAGCGGTAATCATTGTTCCAATGATATCCACCATTTCAATTACACCAAATAATCCGATATTTACTAAGGCAATTATTAATACTAATCCTGCTACCCATTTTACAGAAGTCAGGAAAGTTTCTTTTTCAAATGGGATATTGAAGTTCATCACTTTTGTACCGTGATTAGCTAAAACCATTTGTCCTGCACCTTGTCCGATTCCGAAGAAAACAATCAGGTTGAGGAATAAAAGAGCAAGAGTGATTAATCCCCATTCTCCTACGGTTGGGATAATAGCTGCGGCTACAATTGTAATATTATCAAAAGCATAAGCTTCACCAGCATTTTGATTTCCTGTGAGGGTTAGAGTTAAAACATTACCGGATCCAGTAACGGGTACACAGAAAGTCGTCAATCCATTTAAGAGCGGAGTACCGTTAACGGTCATTGGATCATTAAGTGTTTGTGGATTTGTAGTCGTATAATTCGCTGAAGCTGCTTCATCTGCAACTAAAGTAAAAATAGATGTGCTGGCACCACCATCAATTGAGTAAGACCAGTCAAAGACATCTGCGGCTTCCCAATCTCCCATCGCTCCCATATCAATACAAATTTGGGATACCATAGAAGCCAGGCTAATATCGAAATTCCATACGGCTTCAATATCTCCACTAGGGTTATCCCCATTGTCTGCATCTACAATTCCAAAAAAGTTATTCCCGTAATTACAAGGAACAACCCCAAAATTATCTGCTGCAAAAAATCCAGGACATCCGGCTATGGCATCATCCACCAATGCAAAAGGAGCTTGAAAAACATCTCCTGAATTACTTACACCACCAGTTATTCCAAAATGATCCCCATTTGAACTAAATGGATCCAAGTGATTAGCAACTGTACCTGCATCTGTTGTGGATTCAACACTAATTAAATTGACTGGATTATCAAAATCATCAACGGCAATAATTATTTGCCCTTGCATTCCCGTTGCTACCAACAAGGAGAAAAAAGAAAACAAAAATGTACGTAATAGGATCTTCATAGTTATTCTTTTTGAGGATAAAAAATTAATAGTTTTAGGAAAAGGGATTTAGGTTCTATTTTACAATAACGAAATACTCTTGAAAAACGCTGCAATAATACCGAAATTAATTTTAAAAATGTAGAAAAGGTGATTGGAAGGTGAGGATTTAACGGAAATTTTACAACAAAAAAGCCAGAACCTGTTTTCAAGCTCTGGCGACGTGTTTTTCCGGATTGATATTTTTATTTATGCAGCTAAATTATATGCAGGGATAAAATCTTCCAATACTAAATCAATAATGTCATTGATAAATTTTTCTTCGGAAAACTCCTGTGCTTTTTTTAATGAATTGATTGAGAATTTTTGATATACAAAAGAATTATTTTTGAGATAATTGATTTTTTCTGTCAACTCAGTTGTTTTCTTTCCTGAAAGGCGGAAACCATTTTTTCCATCTTCCACGAGTTCTGTCGGGCCTCCTTCTACTGGAGAAAAAACCGGCACCCCGTAAACCATTCCCTCCAGTAAAGTCATCCCAAATGTTTCCACCCATCGGGAAGGGTCAGAGAGATTGACGACCAGGTGTGCCCTCTGGTAAAACCAATGCACATCCTTTTGGACCGGGAAGAGTACGAGGTTGTCCGGTAAATTTGTATCCAAAAAATATTTTTTTATTTCATCCATTTCAGCGTTCAAAACCATTTCAAAATTACAGTCGGGCATGGCCTGAGCCAAGTTTACGAAATCATCCACACCTTTATAGGCTTTGAGAGAACAAAGCATTAAGACTGTAAATTTTGAGTTTTTAATATGTGTATTTTCCAGGTGTTTTTTTGCTTTTTGTGTAAATTCAGGGGAAAGTGCGTTGTAAACTACCTTGGATTTTACACCGGCGATGGCTTCTTCTTTTTGCAAATACTCAGAAACAAATAACATTTCTGAGGAGCAAAATCCTGCAATAGCTTTTAAAAATCCCTTTAAAATTCTGGGACGAATAGAGGTTTCATGGATATGATAAATTACTTTTTGACCAGTTAGTTTTCCGGCTAGTGCTGCCCCAAATGGCAATAGTGTATTTACGTATATTAATAAATCCTCTTCTTTTCGATTCCAAATTGCCCAAAACATCATCCACTGATTTAGCAAAAGCATCCAAAGTCTTTGAAATTTATTTTTTTTAAATGAATATTCAATTGTATTATATTGAACATTTAAATTGGATAAAAATCCCTCAGAGTCAGAGGTCATTAATTCTACCTCGAAATCGTAACGAATCAATCCTTTAATGGCATTGGATAAGACAAGCGGACTTCCACTAAAATCATTGTAAACGTGAGTTGCAATTATCTTTTTCATTTTTATATAAATTTAAAAGTTTTCTTAGAATTTAGTTTTTCAAATAATACTTCATCATATATTTTCTGAATCAATTCAGTTTTCTTTTCCCAGGTATAATGAGTGGCAAAGCGAACGCCTGCATTCCAGGACAATTCTGTTCTCAGGTCATTTTCTTCAAACAAAACCTTCAGCGCATCTGCAAAATCATTGATGGATTGTTCGTAGTTAGAATATCGAATGCGGATGCCGCAGGTTTCATCAATGGTTTCTCCCGGACCGTAATTGTCAAAACAAATCACAGGCAACTGGTAGGAAAGTGCTTCCGGCACAACCATCCCTGCACCTTCGTGAGAAGGAAAGAAAAACAATTTGGAAACGGCGAATACTTTCATCAATTCTGCTTGTTCCATCCATTCGATGATCTCGATAGCATGGCTCGGTAGATTATTTTTTCGTATTAATTTTTCTAAGTTTCTTTTTTCAGGTCCTTTTCCCACGAGCGTCAAAACCAATTTGTCTTGTGCTGATTTGGGTTGTGCATGATAAAATTTAGCATACGAACTAACACATATATCAAATCCTTTCAGAGCAACAAAACGACCTACGGATAAAATTCTAAACCGGGTGGACTCTATCAGGGATTCTGAAGGTCGCTTTGTGGCAATAGCAGGAACAATTTGAATTTTGTTCGGAGCGACGTTTAGCTCGTCCTGTACACTGGAGTTTACCGCCAGGATTTTGGAGGCACTGTATTTGGTGATTTTCAGGAAGGGATCAAAAGTCCAAAGGAATTTTTTTGTCCACCATTTGATCCGGTCTGTGAGAGTCGCTTTCCATCCAAATTTTTTAATATAAGAAAAAGGAATAACGGGATGATGACCGATGGGACCCCATACAAATGGCTTGCGTAAGAGCCACAAAAAAGAAGGCGACCAACTGCTGTGAAAGTTTAAATGATGGGCAATATCGTATTTAAATTTATTGCTTATAATAAAAAATACAACAAAAAGATGCCATAAATAATGATACAATAATGCACCGCGACCTCCTTTTTTCCAAAAGCGTGCCCACTGTGGCAAATCGAAATATTCAAAATTGATATTGTTGGAATAATCCGGGTTTTCTTTTAGAAACCGTTCAATAGCTTCCTTGTTATTTTTTCGGGTGATGGCAATAATGTTGTTTGAAGTAGCCAGGTTGAGGATGATGTTCCAACCCGTTCCATCCTCTGATCCTTTGTAAGGATTGACTGCATAGGCTGTGATTAAAATACTTAGTTTCATAATTTTTGTTTTTGAATATTCTTAAAATTGGACACTTTTTTCTGTGCTTGCAGGCGCACGATGTCCGGCAAAAAAATCAATATTTGTTTTTTTAATAACTTTTGCTGGCACTCCACCAATTACAGAATTGGCAGGCATGGATTTGGTGACTACGGCTCCAGCTGCCACAATGCAATTTTCACCAATTGTTACTCCATCCAGAATGGTTACTTTGGAACCAATCCAGCAATTTTTTCCTATATAAATTCCTTTTCTATTTACACCTTGCAAGCGAATCAACTCTTGGGGATTATCGTAATTGTGATTTTCCGGGTGACAACTTAGGTACTGGCCGATGATGCAATCATCTCCAATTTCCAGTCCGCCTGCTCCACCGAGGTAGGCAAATTCTCCCAGGCCGACATTATTTCCAATTTTTATATACGAACCAATATTGTTAAAAGAAGTGGAAATAATAAGACGGCTGTATGCTCCAATACGGACATTGTTGCCAATCGTTAATGGTTCTCTTCCCAGGGCACTTAGATAAGCGCCGTCTTCTATCTGTACCCAATTTCCAAATTGAATATTTCGCATATTAAAAAATCGTACATTTTTTCCCAGGAATCTTTTTAGTGGATTTTTTCCTGCTAGTAATAAGCGCGTGGCACGTAACTGATTCCACAACTTTTCCCAGGCTAATTCTAAAATGATTCCTGCATTTAGACTGTCATCCAATTTAAAATGCGGATTTTTCAATTTTATAATATTTTCAATTATTGTATTTAACATTTTCTTTTTTTTGTTTTATTAACCACATAAGGAATATAAGGTCATATAAGTTTTAGCAGTATTCATCTTCACTTAATCCCGTGCCCGGCTTTTCATTTTAATTGTTATTGTCATTTTAATTTTTATTTCTCCTCAGGCAATTTTCACAAATTCATTTTCCAGTTTATTAAGGGTTTCTCCCAGGTTAATATTTTCGATTGGAAGATAAGTCTCCTTGTATTTTTGACTATAATCATTGAATAAATTCAAATAATTATTAGTTAATTTTGTTATGGTCTCTGCTTCGAGTTCTTTTTTTCTTTTTAAAATGACCTGAGGGGAGGCATACAGGAAATAATTAATATCCGGCTTGGCAATGCATTTGTAAAAAGGACGTGTGAATGATGGAGTAAGACCAATGTTAGAACGCTTGTTATCTGCTACAAAGTCAAAAAAATATCTATCGTACAGCACTACGTAATTTTTTAACTCGTATTTGTACCAAATAACTATACGCCCTAACATATAGTCTGTCAAGTAATATATGAAACGAATGAATGAGTTTATCTTACCCGGTGTTTTTCCCTGACGAGGGAGAGAACTAGTTGAACGGGCTTCTGCTTTTTCCTTACCATACACCCAGGCACTTAAAATAGGTAAAACGGAAGGACGATGACGCAGGACAATCACCTTGCGTCGATATTTTTCAGTTAGCAGTTTTTGCATCTGACCAATCAAAGTGCTTTTCCCTGCACCATCGACACCACTGAATGAAAGTACCCGGCTTTCATTTTTAATAGCTGCTGTTAAGCAATTATTTTTTAAGTATAAGAAATAGTTTTTTGCCTGATTTGACAGATTATTTTGAGAGAGCAATTTTAATCTTTGCAGGATTTTTTTTCTGTAATCTCCCTGAAAGGAGCGTAATTCCAGAAGACTATTTAAATTTAAGTCATACTTGTTATTTAAGTATTCAACAATTGCAGATTGCTCGCTTATAGTTACTTTGGAAAGATAACTCAGGTACTTTACTGGTACTCCTGCATAGTTTAAGGTGTTGAATAAAAACAAATGTTCAAATAAACGTTTATTCGTATATGTTTTGATTCCGCTTTTTACAATTGTTTCTTTTAAGATAGAGGAGGAGGATAAATATTCTATCCCTTTTCTTACGAAAGAACTGAGAATATCTATTTGTAAAAAGCTATTGTCTTCAAAATAAAGATATAAGTGATTTACACCATGTAAGGATTGTTTTGTCCACTTCAATAATCCGCTGAATCCTTCTATCAGGGTTATGGTGTTTTCCAAAACTTCTTTTCCACCCAGAATGTCGAGATCACTTTTTGAGGGCAGTTCTGTCGGGTTTTCACCAGTCCACTTCAATAAGCAATAAGAAGTATCCTTCAGGCTGGTAAATAAGTTTTCAATAAATTCTTTTCTTTGATTTGACATTTTTCACGCTTTTGACTTTATAATTTCAAAGGGCGATCCAAAATTGTAAGTAATTGATTATCAGTTTTTTAGAGAAAAGTTCTATAGTAAAATTTCTATTTTTGAGAAAATTTTCTCATTTTTAGAATTGGTTTGATTATTGTAATACAACTAATAAATCCTGTTATAAAATGAAAAATGCCTCTGCTACCCGCGTTTTTGTTGTAGAAGATGACCCAATGTACCAGCGCATGGTGAAATATGTGATGGAGCTAAACCCGGATCATGAAGTCCATGTATTTGCAACCGGACAGGAATGCCTGGAGCATTTGAGTCTCAAGCCTGATATCATAACACTGGATTATACTTTGCCGGATATGACGGGCGAAGATGTGTTGAAAAAAATTAAGGGTTTTAACTCGGATATAACGGTCATTATGCTTTCCGGGCAACAGGATATCGCTACTGCCGTAACGTTGTTGAAGGAAGGAGCTTACGATTATATCACAAAAGACAGCGAAACCAAGGAGCGATTGCTCAATACCCTGACCCATGTCAAAAACCAGATGTCACTCAAAAAAGAAGTGGCTATCCTTAGGGAAGAACTGAGCGATAAATTCCAGTTTGATAAAACTATTATTGGTAGTAGTAATGCCATGCAGCGCATTTTTTCTCTTCTTAAAAAGGCTGTTCAGACTAATATTAATGTGAGTATTACCGGAGAGACGGGAACTGGAAAGGAGGTAGTGGCGAAGGCTATTCACCATAATTCTACCCGAAAGAAAGGGCCATTTGTTGCCGTTAATATGAGTGCGATTCCAAAGGAGTTACTCGAAAGTGAATTGTTTGGATATGAAAAAGGTGCTTTTACAGGAGCAGTGGCCCGGAAGAAAGGACAGTTTGAACTGGCAGACGGCGGAACCCTTTTTCTGGACGAGGTGGCAGAGATGGAATTGAATATGCAGGCTAAATTGTTGCGAGCGATTCAGGAACGGGAGGTCATTCGGGTAGGAGGAGAAAAACCCATTGCCTTTGATGCCAGAATTTTGATAGCGACGCATAAAAATCTTGGGGAAGAAGTGCGGGAAGGAAATTTTAGAGAAGATTTATACTACCGTCTTTTGGGATTAAATATTGCTTTGCCTCCGCTACGGGACCGGGGAAATGACATTATTATTTTAGCCCAGCATTTTTTAAAAGGGTTTGCTAAAAACAACCAAATGAAAATGCCTGTGCTCACTAAGGAAGCGAAAACGAAATTGCTTTCTTATTCCTTTCCCGGTAATGTTCGCGAACTGAAAGCCGTTATCGAGTTGTCGGCTGTAATGGCGGAAGAGGGAGAAATCAATGCTGATGATATTCAGTTTAACAGTATTCGCAGGGAAGCGGGATTTTTAACAGAGGATTTGACGATGGAGGGTTATAAAAATAAAATCGTAGAACATTTTCTGGGGAAATACGATAATGATATTGCTTTAGTGGCGCAAAAGTTGGATATTGGAAAATCTACGATTTACCGGATGTTAAAACTCAAAGGTGAAAAATAACATTTACCTCCGAATCCCCTGCCACTAATTTAAACACAGGCTTAAGCACTTTACCAAATGAAGCTAAAATGATATTAAAAAATACAACTGTATCTTCAATCCTAAATGCGGTGGAGAAGTTGTCTATTCAGTCGGGACAGGTACTAATGATCTTATTTGCAGAAAAGCAACTACCAGATATAAAAGGACTGATCGATGATTTAAACAAGAAAAATATTATATTTTTTGGAGGGATATTTCCTGGCATTATTTACGGCAAAGAGAAAATGGAATCAGGTGTAATTTTGCAAACCATGCAAGCTGCTGATGCGCCATTGTTGATAAAAAATATTTCTAATAAAAAATTATATGAATTAGAACAATATAAAATAGCTACTACAAAAGATTATGCCCGCACAGGCATTACTCTTATAGATGGATTGACTAGTAACATTAACTATTGCCTTGAAAATCTGAACAATAAATTAGGAGAGCATTTTAATTTTTTAGGGGGAGGCGCTGGTTCCCTTTCACTGGAACAAAAACCCTGTGTCTTTTCTAATGAAGGTTTTTTTGAAGATGCAGCAGTTTTTTGCGGGGTGGAAAATAAAAGTAAAATTGGGGTAAGACACGGATGGAAAAAATTGGCAGGGCCGGTGGTGGCTACCAAAACGGATGGCAATAAAATCCTTCAACTCAATTGGCAAAATCCTTTTGAAGTATACCGTCATTACGTGGAAGCAGATTGCCAGGAAGTTATATTAAGAGAAAACTTTTTTAATATTTCAAAAAGATATCCGTTTGGAATATACAGGGAAGGAGACGAGGAAATTGTGCGGGACCCGATTAGTGTGGGAGAAAATGATGCTCTGATATGTGTAGGAGAGGTGCCAACAAATACTGTTTTAAATATATTAAAAGGAGAACACTCAAGATTGATCGATTCTGCGTCTGTTGCAGCTCGCCTCAGTTTGCCGGAGGAAGGGGAGGAAATTGAACAGGTGTTTGTTATAGATTGCATTTCCAGGACTTTGTACCTCGAGAACCAATTTGAAGCAGAACTGGAAGCAATTTATAATTGTTATAAAAAAATAAATATAAATCCCATCGGAATATTAAGTCTGGGGGAAATATCAACATGGGGGAAAGGTCTGTTGGAATTTTATAATAAGACCATAGTCGTTGGAAGTATATTAAAATAGATTAGATTTGTCAAAGAATGTCATTTTAAAAAGAATTTAATTAAAATATGTCTGAACAGACCAGACTCATACAGGATCTTTCTATTTTATACGAACTTTCCCTATCTATTGGGAGTTCTCTCCATCCGCTTGAAAATACGATTGAATTTCTTCGGGTTCTTGTTTCCAGAAAGAACTTGACTTTTGCCAGTGTTTGGTTGCGCTCTGATTACGATTCTGAGAGTGAAATATTTTACCTTCAATATGCTCATCCTTCTCATTCCAATCAACAGGATTATGTCCAGGAAGATCATCCAGTTCTAAAGTTACTTAAGGACCAATTATTTTTTTCTACCCACTTTTCAGATCCAGGTTTTGATGGCATTATTCAGGAAAAGGAAATCAATAGTGGAGCCTTTGGTATTTTTCGATTAGGGGAAATGGGTTTTTTGAAAATGTATGATAAAAAAAGAGAAGAAAAATTTTCCGAAATTGAATTGTCTCAATTGTACAGTTTGATTCAAAAATTTAAAAATTCCGTAGATGCCTGTTTTCTTCACGAAAGGCTTGAGCAGGAAACAGCCCAACGGGAAATGATGCAGAAAGCACTTACCAGAGCCAACGATCGCCTGAGAGATATTTTTGAAAACATGCACGATGCTTTAATCGTATTGGACAAAAATGGATATATAATTGAATCCAATGAGGCAGCAAAGAATCTCCTGGGGTATAAAAATGAAATTCCTCGTATTAGAATAAAAGATATTGTTCACCCGGCTGATTTAATTAAGTCTGCCCGTTTTTTTAAGGAACTGGTAGAAAAGGGATTTTATACAAAATATGAAGGACGGATTTTTACAGCAAATGATGAAATAAAATATATACAAGTTAGCTCTAATGCGATTTATAATACTCAAGGGCATTTTGTAGGATCGAGAGATATTGTTCGGGATATTACAGAACAGAAATATGTGGAAATTGAACTCAAAAAAAGCGAGGAAAAATACCGGGGTATTATTGAAAATATGGAGTTGGGATTGCTGGAGGTAGATAAAAACGGAATCATTCTCCGGGCTTATGATCACTTTTGTCAAATGACTGGTTATGAGGAAAAAGAACTCCTTGGGAAAAATGCCACAGAAACATTAGTGGAAAAAAAATTTGTATCCACCCTAAAGGAACAAACCGAAAACCGAAACAAAGGCACAGCAGATGTTTATCAAATTCAAATACGAAAAAAATCCGGAGAACTCATTTGGGTATTGATCTCCGGAGCGCCCATTTTTGATTCGGATGGAAATGTAACTGGTTCTCTTGGGATACATTATGATATTACAGATAGAATAAATTTACAATATGAATTGGAACGCGCCCGCAATGAAGCTCAGGCCGCCCAAAAAGCAGAACAACAATTTCTGGCTAATATGAGTCATGAAATCCGAACGCCGATGAACTCTGTCATAGGTATG
>JAHDCK010000037.1 GCA_020629915.1 Saprospiraceae bacterium | reverse complement strand
AGCTTAGTTTCTGGATCTTATTTCCTTGAAATAAAAACAAATAATGATAGAATAAATAAGAAAATTATTGTTCAATAGAAAATAGGAACGCTGCTTTTGGGATTCAAGGATTTCCTTGAATCCCAAAAGCAAAATTCCACCCTACTGAAAACTCACATACATATTAGAAAAAGAGATAAGCAAAGAATCAAACTGCTGGATATAATCCTGACCTAAGTTACCATAAACATATTTGTCTTTATCCATAGTGTTCTCCTGCAGAACTTCGATACCTTTCAGATTCGCCGTTTGGCCACCGATAGTCAGCGGCAGTATTCCAATTTTTGAACCCGTATAAGTTTGGCTTCCTCCGGCACCTCCCAGTTTTATTTCTGCTTCATCCAGATGGATTTTATCTTTATAATTTTCATAAAATAACTTGAAGAGAATCGTCTTAGCCGCTCCGGTATCAAATGAAAAGGGCAGGGCCGTATTTTCAAATTCCACATTGATCAAAGGCAGCAATTCATCCATAGCGAGATTAGGCGGAGGAAACTGAATGCCTTCCAGTTTTTCGGGAACAAATAATCCGGTTTTTTCTATAAAAAAATCTTGCATACCTTCAATGGCCGGGTAGCCCAGAATGGCGTGAATCTGATAATCCACTGAAGGGAAATATAAATCTTCATCCTTGAAAACAAGGAATAAAACATTTTTAAATGTAAGTTCTTTAAATTTTAGCTCCTTTGCCACAGCGAGATCTGCCCGAACTTTGCCACCCGTAATCGCTCCGATCTCAACACCTGCAGGGATGATTTCCATGTTTAGTTTTGCAGCGGTAGATTCACAAACGACGGAAAGATTTGCCCCGGTATCAAAAACAAAGGGCGTTCCTGCATCAGAGATAAAAGTTTTTAAGTTAGCCTTATCAGGAATCCATTCCAACGTGATATCTCCTTTTTTTTCAACTGTTTGAGGAGGCACATCCCTGGCACTTTCCCAGAGCAAAATGCCATTTTTTATCTCCCGGATTTCTTTGGGTTCAAATTTCTCCTCGTGATATTGCAATAGTTTCCGGTACATTTCAGCCGCTTTTCCATACGCACCTGCCTTGTAAAAATTATCTGCCTGTACCAGTCGGAGCTCTCGCAGCACCGTTTCATTTTGAGTAAACTCAAGGGCTGTTTTTGTAAGTTCAGTTGAATTTTTTATATAATTAAATTTGTTTTGAATAAGGGCGTTTAGCATCATGCGCTCGGCATCCTCTATGTACGCATTAGGGAGAATCGTATTTAATTTAAAATATTGCTTGGATTGGTAGAGTTTGAAGCAATCGTCAAATTTGTAGTATTGCATAGATTTGAATGTTAAAGGAACTAATGTATTAGGATAGCCGTTTTGTAGTTGGGAAAACAAAAATAACAACAATGCTAAATCAACAACAAATAAAAAGAAAAAGCAAGTTCCTTAGTCTTATTCTTCGACATAAACCAGAAAAAATTGGCTTAAAACTTGACACTCAAGGCTGGGCAGATATTTCTGAGCTACTATCTAAACTTTCCGAAAATGGCCCCGCCTGGACAATGGAAGACCTCGAACAAATCGTTCGGGAAGATAACAAGCAACGCTATGCCTTCAGCCAAGACCGCACGAAAATCCGAGCTAATCAAGGACATTCCATCCAGATAGAACTGGGCTACACACCACAGTCGCCACCAGAGTTTTTATACCACGGAACAGCCACTCGTTTTATAGAAAGCATCCAAAAAACCGGCCTGGAAAAACGCAATCGCCACCATGTCCATTTATCCACAAATCTGGAAACAGCCAGTCAGGTCGGCAATCGTCACGGTAAGTTGGTTGTGTTAACCATCCGTGCATCAGAAATGCAGGAAAACGGATATGATTTTTTTGTGTCGGATAATGGCGTTTGGCTGACGGATCACATCCCGGTTGCATACATTGATTTTCCCGGGTAGAATTTTTATGAGAAAATGAAATTCTCTTTATATCCTTTCCCTCCACTTGAATTTATTAATAAAATTTTATAAATTAGAAAAAATTCTAATCTAATCCCGTGTTAAAAAACAGCGAGTACACAAAGCTTTATTACTCTATCAGCGAGGTTTCCGAGATGTTGGGCGTATCCAATTCCCTCATTCGTTTCTGGGAATCCGAGTTTGAATTTTTAAAACCCAAGAAAAATACACGGGGGGATCGCCGGTACATGGCCAAGGATATTGACAACCTTAAAATGGTGCATCATCTCGTCAAGGAAAAAGGTTTTACCCTTGCAGGAGCCAGAAATGCCATTGCCGATCAAAAGAAATTCAAGCGACAGAAAAAAGCCACTTTAAATAAGTTGAAAGAAATCAAAAAATTCCTGGTAGAACTGCGGGGAGAACTTTAAAACTCATAAGCCGGTTCCCAGAAATTCAATCGCACTGCTCCGCCAAAGATATTACTCGTTCCATCCAAAGCATCAACTTCACTATCATAATTTCGCAAAGTATAAAATACATCAAAAAATAAGTTATGTTTAAACTGGTAGCTTACTTTTAGGTTGGCCATGAGGAGATTGGTTTTTATACCTTGTCCGATTTCATTGCCATAGTCCTGAACTCTTTCTGTACTGGGAATCAAAATATTATTCCCCCAAAAGTTATCAACTTCATCTTCCCCATAATTAGTTTGAATAATTTTGGCATTTATCACCCATTTGTATTTTGGCTGGTATCGAAGTTTAAAAATAAACTCACTCAGATTGGCACCAAGTGGGTGGGCAAGGGGTTGGTTATAATGAGAATAATGGCTGGTTGTGTCTCTGTGTGTATAAGTGTAAGGACGCACTAAATTATATTCTACCTGAGCATCGAGATTATTGATTCCCGCCACATTGATATATTTCAGCCCGGCCTGAAAGGCAAATTTATTGGCCCACCAGCCTTGCTGATCCAGGACGAGTTCATCAAATTTAAATTCGTCGAAGATAAATTGACTATATAATTGAAAGCGATTTAGGAAGTTCCACTTCGCATCAAAGCCCAATAAAACATTATCCGCACTTCCAACAGCTTGTTCTACGGTTCTATATAAAATAATAGGATTTAAATATTGGAACTCAAAATGATCTCTTCGGCTGAACACAACAGTTTCAAATATCCCAAAACTTAAATTCGGGATGGGTCTGTAAGTCAAATGATGTGCTGCAAAGTATTTTTTTGGGATGAGTTGATCCCCTCTGTCGTCTCTGGCTCCTTGTGCAGCCAACTCTGCAAAGATATTTTGCAGATGCAGTTTCCAGACCCGAATATTTAGCTTTAAATAAAAATAATTATTGGCATAATCACTTAAAAACAAGGAGCGATGACCGTCGCCGATAAAATGACGACCATGTCCTAATTGAACACCAACATGTTTGGTTGCATTCACTCCAATGAAGCCCTCTGCATTTAGATAGTCAAAACCATCAGTAATTTCAAAAACAGAACTATTGTAGGATTTATAAAATCCGGCTCCTGGCACTGCTTTAAAACGATTGATTCTATCTGTAACATATCCTGGGAAACGCGCCTGCGTTTCAAAAATACTGGTAGAAAAATACAAGCGATCATCTACTCCTCCCCGAATGCGCAATCCCCTGGTATTTTGAAAAATCACACCATCCTGACTGTCATCTTGTCCCATTTGAAAGTAAATCAGAGGATTGGCTTTGAGATAAAAATTTTCCCGATCAACTTCAAAGAAATTTGCTGGCGTTTTATAAAAATATTTTAAAAATGGTTTTTTGCTTAAAATATATTGATCGCTTTCTGTTGAAGTGGACGCAGAAGCGGCATTAGATTTTAATCGGTAAAAAGTTTCTGTACTATCGATATATACTTTCTCATAAATGGGTTCCTGAATCTCAAGCGAGCTATTTGAAAAATCTGTAATCAAAAATTCATTGTTATCTTTATAAATATAATATAAATTTAATCTGTCTACACCTGAAAATCTTCCACTGACCGTGTCCATCATCAGGGCATAATAGGCCGCATCTTTCCGGTCAAAATATTTATTGGAAGAATGTATAGGCGAAGGAATTCCCATTTTAATTTCCATACGTTCAAGGATGGAGTAGGCGTCATTTCCTAAGGATAAACCAGAGCCTTGGGCATTTATTTGAAGAGTAAATGCTAATAGAATAAAGCAGAATAGTAAAAACTTTTTCATGATAAAATGTGCAGGTTTAGTCCTCAAAGATACGGGTTCGCTTTAGAAAGTACTGTAAGGCAAAGAAACTAGCGATAACTAAAGCTAATAATCCACCTGCTTCTATCCATTCTTTGAAAATAAATTTTCCAATAAAAAACAAAAGCCCGTATGTCATCAATAATCCAAAAAACCAGCAAAGAAACAAGTAAAGTAAGTTTCTTTTGGATTTGGTAGGCGCTTGGGCAGGTCTGTTTTTTTCATCCTGCTGCTCAATGGCAGAGGGTTGATTTTGTTCTTCTTCATAGTTTTGTTCGTATATCCCCCATACACCATCAGGTTGTATTTTATTATAAAAATGCTGAAGGGTATTGTCATCACTTGGAGGCGTGAGGAATGTTACCGTCAACCAGACAATCGTCGTAAATAAAACCGTTATCAAAAATGGAACACCCTCTTCAAAACTCTGTCCGTTATAATTAGTCAATACAAAGAAAATAGTTGTGGGAATCAATGGCGCAATCATGGCTGCTATTTCACTCCAGGCACTCACTCTCCACCAATACCACCTCAATATCAAAACTAAACCCAATCCAGCACCACATTGTAATAAAAATTTCCAGGCTCCGGCAATTGTTTCAACCTGTGTCGTAACGAGCAATCCAATAACCATTAATATTACTGTTGCAACCCTGGAGGCTAAAACCAGATTTTTATTATCGGCATCTTTATTAATAAAACGACCATAAACATCATTCACCAGATAACTCGCGCCCCAGTTGAGTTGGGTAGAAATAGTACTCATATAGGCTGCAAAAAAGGCCGCCAATAGTAATCCCTTGAAACCCGGATCGAGATAGTCCCGCATGGCATAAACGTATCCAAGCTTTAAATCCTTCTCTGATAATTCAGGGTATAAAACCAAAGCGCAAAGCCCCACTAAAATCCAGGGCCAGGGCCGAATGCAATAATGCGCTACCTGAAAAAATAACGTGCTGTAAACAGCATCTTTCTCCGTCCGGGCACTCATCATCCGTTGAGCGATATAACCACCACCACCGGGTTCTGCACCTGGCATCCAGGCTGCCCACCATTGAATAGCTACAAATCCAAAAAAGGAAAAGAAATTGATTGTTAATGTTTTACTTAGGGTTCCGGGATCGTTGGAAACAACAGGAAAGAAGTCCAGTATTGAAGGAGAGATACCCTCTAGTGAATCTTTCAACCCATCAATTCCCCCAATTTTTTCAGAATTTACAACAATAACAGCTAAAAGAATGCATCCGGTCATCGCTACAATAAATTGAATGACATCTGTCATAACTACCCCAATTAGACCAGAAAGCCCGGCATAAATAGCCACTAAGACCATCCCTCCGGCGACGTACATTAATGCGAGATCATCGCTCATCCCAAAGAAAACCTGAAGCAGGGTTATCAGAGCAACATTGACCCAGGCAATAATGATTACATTCAAGAAAACACCTAAATAAACAGCCTTAAACCCCCGGAGTAGTTCCCCCAGCTTCCCGCCATATCGCAATTCACAAATCTCTGCTTCTGTCACTACTCCGGATTTGCGCCATAGTCGGGCAAAGAAAAAGGTGGTGAGCATCCCGCCTATGAGCGCATTCCACCATAGCCAGTTACCGGAAATTCCGCCAGCACCTACTAATTCGGTCACAGCAAGAGGAGTATCCGCAGCAAAAGTGGTAGCCACCATAGAAATCCCCAGTAGATACCAGGGGATATTCCGGCCACCCAGAAAAAAACTTTCTACATCTTTGCCTGCTTGTTTGGTGTAGGAAAGACCAACGCTAAGAATGAGGCCGAAAAAAGCAATAATGACAGTCCAGTCGAGTATGGTTAATTCCATTGGTTTTGTTTAAACAGGGTGTGATTGAGGTGAGGCAAATTTAATCAACTTCTTGGATAAAAAAATTCATAGTATTTTTTGAATGGTCATAAAAACTTTTTTTGTCGCACCTTTATTTTTTTCTAAAAATTCAAGCACTACCCCGGAAGCTTGTTTACGGGTGGTTTCTTTTTTTAGTTTTGTAAAAATTGTATATAACTCATTGTAATTTTTAATAGAAAAGGCTCCTTTGTCTTTTACGAGTTGAACAGCCTCAGTGAACTTATGGTATTTAGGTCCAAAGACTACGGGTAAACCAAAAGTGATGGGTTCGAGCGTATTATGAAGTCCGGCTTTGAATGCACCACCGATGTAAGCCCATTGCCCATATTGATAAATGGTGGACAATAATCCAATATTATCTATAATTAAAATTTTGTTTTGTTTTGTGGCAGAATGAAGAGTAGAATATTTTATAGATGAAATATTATTGGGAATTTGTTTAACAATACGTTGAATATTTCCTTTAGAAACATCATGTGGTGCGACTATAAATTTGTAATTATCAAATTCTTTTTCTTGTAATAATTGAAAAAGTAACTGTTCATCCTTGGGCCAGGTGCTACCAAAAATAATAGTGGGCATTTGATTTATGAAGACTTCAATATTTTCCAGACGAGAAGCATTAGTGGCAATTTGCACTACACGGTCGATGCGGTTATCTCCGGCTATAGTGACAGGTGTTATTCCGATTTCTCCCAGTAAAATTTCTGAAGACTTGTTTTGAACAAAAATATGGGTAAAATATCCGAGCATTTTACGAAATAAACTTCCATGCCACTTAAAGAAAATTTGTTTTGGGTAAAATATGGCAGAGATTAAAAGAGTTGGAATATTCTGGTCGTGCAGATTTTTTAAATAATGATACCATAGATCATATTTTACAAAAATAGCGAGTTTAGGTTTTATAAAAGATAAAAATCGCCTGGCATTCTTTGATGTATCCTCCGGGAGATAACAAACCAGATCGGCGTATTTATAATCCTTTCTAATCTGATATCCCGATGGAGAAAAAAAGGTGAGTAGTATTTTATGATTGGGATATTCAGTTTTAATTTTTTCAATCACAGGCCGACCCTGCTCAAACTCTCCAAGAGAAGCACAGTGCATCCAAACCACCTGATCCGATTCCATAAAGGATTGGCGAAGTTGTTCAAAAACAGGCTGACGACCACTCACCCAAGCCTTGGCTTTAGGTGAAAACCTTGCTGCAATTCTTATTGCCAAACCATAAAGCCAAATACCAGAATTGTAAAGAAAAATCAACAGAGCCGGGAATTAATAAAAAATTTCTTCTGGTTTACTTTCCAAATATATAGGCAATACCCAGGCGGCTTTAACGCCAAATAAAAGGTCGGTTCTTTTGGTTTCATCCTTAGCCATATCCACAAAATTGTAGGAGCGACGACTTTGGGTAAATCCCTGAGTCATTTCAATTCCAATAATAAAATTGATCAACCTGTTTTTGCTTAAATATTGGTAACCAATAAACTCATTAAAGGCTAACCCATTAGTGAGCCGATCGTATCCTTTAATATAGGGATCCGTTAACTGATAAACACTTCCTGCGTTATCCTGGATACGAAACTTGTGCTGTAAGAGTCCAGTTCCTAAAGTAAGTCGAATACCAGAGTTAGGGTGCTTTTTGCTGGTATGGAAAATTTTGCCAATCAGACCACCCATATAAAATCCCCTTTCGCGAATATCAACACTGGCAAATATTCGGTCAGCACCAATAATATCTCCTGTTTGGGTTCGTAAGATAGAAATTGGATCTTCCCCTTCTTTATATTCTTTGCCAAAAAAGTAATACCCTTCTAATCCAACTATCCATCCTTTGGAAGTTAAATAGTTAAGTGCTCCCCCTGTGGCAAGGTTATTCCCAAAACGATCCGCCAAATCTGCTCCAGGCATTTGCAGAGCATAAGAGATGTGAACCTGAAAGTGATTTTCTGCACCAGGTTTATCGGACTGGGCATAAACCTGGTAGCCATGAAAAAACAGTAATAAAAATGCAAGTAATTTTAATCTCATAATCTTTTGTTTACTGATTTTTCGTTTCATGAGGAACTCATCAAACAAACAAAACGGATTTTTAACACAACTTTATTTTACAAAGAAGGCAAAATTAATCTTTTTTTTATTGCCATAAATTTATTGGGTTTATAATCCGTATATTTGCACCTCCAAAATTCGACCTATGGCAAATATCTCAATGGTAGATCTCCAAACTCAATACGAGCATATCAAACCTGAAGTTGATGCAGCTATTCAGGAGGTTCTCAATTCCTGTTATTTTGTAGGTGGTGGGCCGGTAAAGGAATTTGCCTGCGAATTATCTGGGTACTTAGGTGCCAAGGATGTGATTCCCTGTGGAAATGGTACGGATGCTCTTCAGATTGCTTTGATGGCATTAGGGTTAAAACCTGGTGATGAGGTAATTACGACGCCTTTTACTTTTGTCGCCACAGCAGAGGTGATTGCATTACTGCAGCTCAAACCTGTCTTTGTAGATATTCATCCGGATACTTTTAATATAGATGAAACTAAAATAGAGGAGGCGATTACTTCCAAAACCCGATGCATTATTCCGGTTCATTTATTTGGTCAGGTTGCTAATATGGAAGCGATTATGAATATTGCAAAGCAGCATAACCTTTTTGTTGTGGAAGATAATGCGCAGGCTATTGGTGCAGATTATACTTTTTCAGATGGTCGAAGGCAAAAAGCAGGTACCATAGGGCATATTGGTTGTACTTCATTTTTCCCTTCTAAAAATTTGGGGTGTTATGGAGATGGAGGTGCGATTTGTACCAACGACTTGGAGTTATCAGAAAAAATCAGGATGATTTGCAACCATGGTTCTAAGGTGAAATATTATCACGATGAGATCGGCGTTAACTCTCGTTTAGATACCATTCAAGCTGCTGTTCTAAGGATAAAACTAAGGCACTTAGACAAATATACAGCAGCAAGGCAGGAGGCTGCCCAAATTTATAATGAATTGTTAGCCGGAGAAGAACCGATCACTACACCCTCTATCGCTACCTTTACGACACATGTATTTCATCAGTATACTTTGAAAGTGACATCTGGTCGGGATCGGCTTCAAAAGAAACTAGGCGAGGCTGGAATTGCGTCAGCAATTTATTACCCGGTACCATTGCATTTACAAAAAGCATATCAACATAATGGGTATCAAAAAGGGGATTTTCCCGTCTCAGAAATGATGGCTGAGCAAGTTCTGTCCCTGCCGATGCATACCGAACTCAATCGGAATATTCAAATAAAAATAGCCTCAACACTTAAAGGATTTATAAAAGAAAGAGCAATATGAGAATAGCAGTTGTAGGAACAGGTTATGTAGGTCTGGTAACTGGAACTTGTTTTGCAGAAACAGGAAACCAGGTTATCTGTGTTGACATAGATGAAGTAAAAGTGAAAAAGATGCAATCGGGGGTTGTTCCTATTTATGAGCCAGGTCTTGAAATTTTATTTGAAAGAAATACCAAGCAGGGACGATTGGAGTTTACAACAGATTTAAATGCGGCTATCCAAGATGCTGAAATTATTTTCCTTGCGTTACCGACTCCACCGGGAGAAGATGGTTCTGCAGATTTGTCTTATATTTTAGGCGTAGCCCGGCAATTAAGTGTTTTAATAAAAGATTATAAAATAATCGTAGATAAAAGTACGGTGCCGGTAGGGACAGCAGAAAAGGTGACTGAAGCACTGGCCAATAATCTGGACAGCGACCTATTTGATGTCGTTTCTAACCCGGAATTTTTGCGTGAGGGTGTAGCAGTAGATGATTTTATGAAACCAGATCGGGTAGTAATCGGAACCAATTCTGAAAGAGCCAGAGAAAAAATGCGCAAATTATACGCACCATTTGTGCGTCAGGGCAATCCCGTTATTTTTATGGATGAGCGTTCTGCTGAAATGACAAAGTATGCTGCTAATTCTTATCTGGCTACGCGGATTTCTTTTATGAATGAAATTGCTAACCTTTGTGAGAAAGTTGGAGCTGATGTAGATAAAGTCCGTCGTGGGATTGGTAGTGATACAAGAATTGGGAAGCGTTTCCTATTTCCCGGAGTAGGGTACGGAGGCAGTTGTTTCCCAAAAGATGTTCAGGCACTTGAAAAAACAGCTGGAGAATACAGTTATGATTTTAAAATACTAAAATCAGTAATGGAAGTAAATGCCAGACAAAAAACATCTTTAGTAAGAAAAATCAAAAGGTTTTTTGGGGAGAACTTAACTGGAAAAACTTTGGCAATGTGGGGATTGGCCTTTAAGCCTAATACAGATGATATTCGGGAAGCACCTGCACTTTATATGATTGATGAATTTTTGGATGCCGGAGCAAAGGTAGTGGCTTATGATCCTGAGGCCATGGAAAACGTAAAAGCTATTTATGGCGATAAAATTAATTTCGTCAATAGTAAATATGAAGCGTTGTCAGGAGCAGATGCCCTGGCTATAGTTACTGAATGGAGTGTTTTTAGAGCACCGGATTTCCATGAGATAAAATCATTGTTAAATCAACCTGTTATTTTTGATGGCAGAAATTTATATGATTTAGAGGATTTGGAGAAGAATGGAATTTATTATGAAAGTATAGGAAGACAAGTTGTCAACCAAAAGATAATTTCAACATCGTGAAAAGAGTTTTAATAACAGGAGCCGCAGGATTTTTAGGATCTCACCTTTGTGATCGTTTTATAAAGGAGGGATATGAGGTCATTGGAATGGATAATTTATTGACTGGAGCGTTGGTAAATATTGAACACCTGTTTCCGCTGGAACAGTTTTCCTTTTTTCATCACGATGTAAGCAAGTTTGTCCATGTCCCCGGGGAATTGGATTATATCCTTCATTTTGCTTCTCCTGCCAGCCCGATTGATTACCTTAAAATGCCTATCCAAACTTTAAAGGTAGGCTCATTAGGTACACATAATCTATTGGGATTGGCTAAAGCTAAGGGGGCAAGACTTTTGATTGCCTCTACCTCCGAAGTATATGGAGACCCCTTGATTCACCCTCAGCACGAAGAGTATTGGGGGAATGTCAATCCAGTGGGGCCAAGAGGTGTTTATGATGAAGCCAAACGATTTCAGGAAGCTATGACTATGGCTTACCATACTTATCATGGACTGGAAACCCGGATTGTTAGAATTTTTAATACCTATGGGCCAAGAATGCGTACTGATGACGGCAGAGTGTTACCAGCATTCTTTTCACAAGCTATTCGCGGAGAAGGATTAACTGTTTTTGGAGATGGTTCACAAACGAGATCCTTTTGTTATGTAGATGATTTGATAGAAGGAATATACAGATTATTGTTAAGTGATTATCCTCACCCTGTTAATATTGGTAATCCTGATGAAGTGACCATAAATAAATTTGGAGAAGAAGTTTTAGCTTTGGTACAAAATCCTAAAGCTAAGCTAATCTATAAACCCCTTCCTGTGGATGATCCTAAGAAAAGGCGCCCTGATATTTCAAAAGCAAAGGAAATCCTTGGATGGGAACCGCAGGTAACACGGTCTGAAGGGCTAAAAAAGACCTTTGAATATTTCAAAGAAGTCGTTAATGTAGATTAATTTTATTGCAATATGAATTCTAGTAAAAAGATTTTAGTGACAGGTGGAGCCGGCTTCATTGGCTCCCATGTTGTCAAGCGTTTTATAAAAAATTACCCAAACTATCACATTGTTAATTTGGATGCGTTGACCTATGCCGGTAATTTGGAAAATCTAAAGGAAATTGAAAGTGCCTCCAATTATACATTTGAAAAAGGGGATATAAACAATGTTGATTTTATAAATAATTTATTTAAAAAATATAATTTTGATGCGGTAATACATCTGGCTGCGGAGTCTCATGTAGATCGGTCAATTTTGGGACCCCGAAAAACAATAGAAACTAATATAGTAGGGACTCTAAATTTATTGATCGCTGCTCAAAATAGCTGGAAAGATAATATTGAAGGAAAACTGTTTTATCATGTTTCTACAGATGAGGTTTACGGTTCATTAGGAGATACAGGCTTTTTTGTGGAAGAAACCCCTTATGATCCCCGCTCGCCTTATTCGGCATCAAAAGCGGCTTCGGATCATTTAGTCCGGGCTTATTGGCATACCTACGATTTACCCATTTTAATTTCTAATTGTTCCAATAATTATGGTTCTTTTCAGTTCCCTGAAAAATTGATACCTCTTTTTATACATAATGTAAAAAATAATAAAGAATTACCTGTTTATGGGGATGGAAAATATACCAGAGATTGGTTGTGGGTGGAAGATCACGCCTCAGCTATTGAGACTATTTTCCATAAAGGTAAAATGGGTGAAACTTATAATATAGGCGGAAATAATGAATGGAAAAATATTGATTTGATTCATTTGTTATGCGATTCTATGGATGAAATTTTGGGACGAAATCCGGGGGCTTCAAGAGAATTGATCACCTTTGTAAAAGATCGCCCAGGCCACGACAGGAGATATGCCATAGATGCGACCAAACTGAAAAATGATTTGAATTGGGAGCCATCCATTACTTTTGAAAAAGGATTGAAAAACACCATTCAATGGTATTTAGAAAATGAAGAGTGGTTAGATAATGTTACTTCTGGTGAATATAAAAAATATTACGAAAAGCAATATGAGGGCAGGTAGAAATATTATTTTTATAAAAAAACATATAGTCTTTTTATTGGTTTTGTGTTCCGTTAACCTATTTGCTCAGGTTGATGAAACCCAAATATTGCAGGAACTAAGTGAGCAGGGAATTGATCCGACCCAAATTGGTGCTGAAAATATTTCCGAATTAGAAAATGTTTTGGAAAAAGCGGTAAATGAAGCCGAAAAAGAAGAGCAACAAGATGAGCAAAGGGTGGATGAAATCATTGAAGAAAAAGCAGAGGAAATAGAAGAAGCGGTGCGCGAAGGAGAAAGTGTAGAAGAAGCTATTGCAGAAGAAGTACTGGAAGATAATGTATCCAGAACCACGCCTACGAATATATATGGGCAACACATATTTACAAAAGGTAATGAGCGAATGTTTGAGTTGCCTACTGATATCAAAGCTCCAGATACCTATATTTTGGGCGTAGGGGATGAAATTGCGGTGAATATCTGGGGGGATGGAGAATTTAGTGGGACGTTTAAGATAAATAAAGAAGGTTATATTAGTCGAGAAAGATTAATTTCCAGAATTTACCTAAAAGGAATGCCTTATGGAAAGGCTCGGGATTTAATAAAAGACCGATTTGGGGAAAGATACAATTTAAAAAAGTCTGACATAGAGGTTTCTTTAAATTATTCCAGAGTAATAAGTATAAATGTTGTAGGAGAAGTAAACAAGTTTGGGTCCTTTTCGCTTCCAGCTATGAATACAGCCTTTAATGCACTTTTCGCTGCTAATGGAGTTACTGCATTAGGAAGTGTCAGAAGGATACAAGTAATGCGGGTAGGGGGGCAAAGTAAAACACTGGATGTTTATAAATATTTGAAAAATCCATCTTCAAGAGAAGAGTTTTACTTGCAGGATAATGATTACATATTTGTTCCCCCTGTTGAAAAAGTAGTAAGGATTGAAGGAGCAATAAAACGCCCCTTTAAATATGAATTGTTGACAGGTGAAAATCTTAAAGAACTTCTGGAATATGCTAATGGCTTTGCAGATAATGCCTATAAGAGTAATTTGCAGCTATATCGGTATGAGAATGATGAAGAGGTTATGATTGATATTCCCTGGACTCAATTGTCAAAATCCAATCGAAATTATAATCTGGAAAACGGTGACCGAATCAGGGTAAAAGCTATAGCTAAACCCATAGATAACTTTGCAGAAATCTCCGGGGCTGTAGATTATCCAGAACGATACCAGCTTTCAAGCGGTATGCGTGTTGCAGACATTATAGAGAAGGCTCAATTGTCAAAAAACGCCCGAACAGATATTGCTTATTTGATAAGAAAAAAAAGTAATAAAACGTTGGATTACGTTGGTATTAATCTGGAAGAAGTATTAAAAAATCCAGCATCTATCAATAATGTAAAACTGAAATCTGAAGATAAACTAATAATTTATTCTAAGTCCAAGTTTGAGGACCAAAACTTTGTTAGCGTTGAAGGAGATGTTCGGGAACCAGGGCAGTATTCTTTTTATGAGAATATGAGATTGTCTGATTTGTTAAATATCTCAGGGGGAATAAAAGTTTCAGCGAATTCTAAAGCCTATATTATCCGGACTGATGTGCCTGGAACGGGGCATGAGTATATCCCTTTTAACATAGAAGCAGTTGTAAATGGTCAGGCCCAGGATGAAAACTTTTTATTACAGCCAAGGGATAAAATTGTTGTTTATTCAAAAGCACTTTTTTATGACGATGCTCCCATAAAAGTGGAAGGAGCAGTCCGCCGCCCTGGTAGTTTTATCTATGACGAAAGTTTAACCTTATCTGATGCATTATACATGTCAGGAGGATTAAAACTTCAAGCCGCAAATAGTCGTATAGAAATTTCCCGTTTGATGATAGATGGAAATAAAAAAACGGAGACTGTGATTGCTGTAATGGAAGTAGATGATAATTTACAACTTACAAGTGGTTCTGGTTTTAAGTTAAGTCCCTATGATTATATCTTTGTGCGCTCTGCTCCGGAATTTGAGTTGCAAAAAATTGTTCGTATAAAAGGCGAAGTAAAATATTCTGGCTCCTATTCTATTATTGGTGATAATGAACGAATTTCAAATTTAATAGAACGGGCAGGAGGGTTTACAAACGAAGCCTTTCCCGAAGGAGCAAAATTGATCCGAAAAAAAGATACTTTGGGGTTTGTAGTTATTGATCTTTCGGAAATCATGAAAAACAGAAAATCCCGGTTTAACTATATCTTGGAAGAGGGAGATGTTATTTCCATTCCAAGGCAAAAAGAATTAGTCACTATTACCGGAGCAACAAATTATGACGAAGTAAGAAGTGATGTCAAAGTGGATAAGATAAATACGCCCTTTCATGCTAACAAGAATGCAAAATTTTATATCGATAAATATGCAGGAGGAGTAGATCGGGATAAAAGAGGACGAAACCGATTAATTTATGTGGAGTATCCATCAGGAGCTATTAAAAAAACGAGAAACTTTGGATTGTTTAAAGTATATCCCAGAATAAAAAAAGGTTCAAATATTGTAGTCAAAACAAAGCCTAAAAAGGAAAGGAATAAAGATGGAACAGGGAAAAATGGAAGTAATGTAGATTGGGATTCAGTACTAGCTCGGACTACTTCCTTAGTAACCCTTATTTTACTAATCCAACAAGTGACTAGATAATTGGAAAAAGAGAAATGGCAAGGCGGTGAGGAAATCACCTTAAGAGAGTTACTTTTAAGTGTCAAAGATTTCTGGTTGGCTATCCGGGCTAGTTGGAAGATAATCGCTTTAGGAGCTTTGCTTGGGGTAGGAGCTTTGGTGTTTAAACTATGGTGGGATCCTGTTGAATACACTGCTAAATTATCATTCATGTTGAATGAAGAAAATAAGTCAGAGGGTTTTAATCCACTAGCTGGGATTTTACCTACTCAGGGAGAAAATAACTTAGAAAAAATGCTGGCCTTAATGCGTTCGCGAAAGATTATGCAAAAAGCATTTTTTACCAAAGAAATAATTGGTGAAGAAGAAAATTATTTAGGAAATCATATAATAAAACTAAATGAAGATCTTCAAGAGAACTGGGTTGATTCTCCCTTTGAAGGCTTTCAGTTTGAACATACTGATGTTGATACTTTTACAATACAAGAAAATATAGCTTTCAAAACAATTCATAGCCTTTGCTTAGGGACACTTGAATCTGATATTTCCCCCTCTACAAACATCATGACAATAGAATTTTATTCTACAAATGAAGAGCTTTCTTATGTATTCTGTAATACCCTTTTTGATGTACTGGGAGAGTACTACATTGAACAGGCCATTGAAAAGCAAAAAGAAACTTATCTGGAGGCTAAATCCAGAGCAGATTCTGTTTCTAAAGAACTGAACAGTTTAGAAGCCCAAATGGCTACATTTAAAGATCGGAATTCTGGGATATTTAAAGCTAAATCTAGCCTATCCTTATCTCGCTTAAATAGAAGATTCTTGGAGTTAGGAGCATTAAACCGACAGGTTGTGGCTAATAAGGAAATAGCAAAAGCTAATTTGGATAACAAAACCCCGGTCATTCAACCGATTGACTTACCTATATATCCTTTAAAAAAAACATCTAAGTCTTGGCTAACCTATTTTATCTATGCACTCATCGGTGCATTCCTCGGCCTCTTCCTCGCCGTCGGTTTCATCATCACCCGAAAAATCATCCGCGACGCCCTCGCAGAAGAAGATTAACTTCGCATCGCTTTCACTCCTGGCAATTCCTTCCCCTCCAAAAATTCCAGCATCGCCCCACCTCCGGTAGAAACATAACTTACCTGATCCGCCAGACCACATTGATTGATCGCCGCTACAGAATCGCCCCCGCCAATAAGCGAAAAAGCTCCTTTCTGGGTAGCTGCTGCAACGGCTTGTGCAATGGACTTCGTTCCAGTAGCAAAGGCCTCCATCTCGAAAACACCCATTGGTCCATTCCACAAAATAGTTTTAGAATGATCCAATACATCGCTAAACTTTGAAATCGCTTTTGGCCCAATATCCAATCCCATCCAGTTCCCTTCAATGGCGTTGCTGGCAGAGATGTTTGTGTTAGCATCCGCTGCAAAAGCATCTGCTATCACCGAATCTTCCGGGAGGTAAATATTGGTGTTTTTTGCTTTAGCTGTTTTTAAAATTTCCAAAGCCGTTTCCAAACGATCTTCTTCCAGTAGCGACTTACCAATTCTCCCCCCTTGCGCCTTCGCAAAAGTATAGGCCATCCCTCCTCCAATTAAAATATTATCTGCTAAATCAATTAGTTTTTCTAATAATAAGATTTTGTCAGAGACTTTTGCTCCCCCTACAATTGCCGTAAGTGGCCGTTGAGGATTGTTTAAAACCCGACTGGCATTTTCAAGCTCCTTTTCCATCAAGTAACCAAAACACTTATTTTCTTTTTCGTAGAACTGTGCTACGGTAGTAGTGGAGGCATGCGCCCGGTGCGCTGTTCCAAAAGCGTCATTAATATACACTTCTCCAAGCTCTGATAATTGCTTGGCAAAAGCTTTATCTCCCTTTTTTTCTTCCTTATAGAATCTGGTGTTTTCTAATAATAAAATTTCTCCTTCGTTTAGGTTGTCGGCCATCTGTTGTGCAGATTCTCCAATGCAATCCGAAGAAAATTTTACCGCAGCACTTGTCAATTGCGCCAGATGGTTAACCAAATGTTTCGTCGTAAATTTTTCTACATCTATACTGCCATCCTCCTTTAATTTCTTCTGTGGGCGACCCAAATGGGACATTAAAATAGCTTTCCCACCATTATCAATCACTTTCTTTATTGTAGGCAAGGCCGCACGCATTCGCGTATCGTCTTTTATATTATAATCACTATCCAGGGGCACATTAAAATCTACCCGGATTAAAACTTTCTTATTTTTAAAATTAATATTCATGGGAAGGTCTTTTATTAAAAGTCAATTTGTCTCAAAGAAAAATAGTTTGCCCGGATTATAAAATCCAAACAAACTATTTTTTTATATTTTATAAGAATAAAATCATTGCTAAACCCGAATGGCCAAATCAGCCAATCTTGCAGAATAACCGGCCTCATTGTCATACCAACTCACAACTTTTATCATCTTTCCATTTGCGCTTGTCAATAAAGAATCAAAAATCGAAGAGTGTGGATTAGAAACAATATCACTGGAAACTAATGGCGCAGTTGCATATTCCAGAATACCTTTTAGATGAGATTCTGATGCAGCTTTGAAGGTCGCATTGATTTCCTCCACCGTTACTTCTTTTTCTACAATACAATTTAATTCTACCAACGAACCCGTAATCACAGGCACGCGAATCGCCATAGCGGAAATTTTTCCCTTTACCTCCGGAATAACCTTCCCGACCGCCTGCGCTGCTCCGGTAGACGTAGGCACCATATTAAAAGCTGCTGCTCTAGCCCGACGCAAATCGCTATGTGGCGCATCCTGGATTCTTTGATCAGCCGTGTAGGCATGCGTGGTTGTCATGCTGGCCTGTACAAAGCCCCAATTGTCTAATATTACTTTTACAACAGGCGCAAGGCAATTAGTTGTACAAGATGCATTTGAAAATAACGCATCTGAAAAATTTGTTTTTGAATCATTGACGCCTAACACAACGGTAGAGATACCTTCGCTCTTTGCGGGGGCAGAAATAACCACTTTTTTGGCGCCTGCTGTCAGGTGCAAAGAGGCTTGCTCCTTGCTGCGGAAAATTCCGGTACATTCCAAAACCGTATCAACTCCCA
>JAHDCK010000036.1 GCA_020629915.1 Saprospiraceae bacterium | reverse complement strand
AAGAAATCAAAAAGTCGTTCAAAGTATTATAAATTTTATTGTGGCCGGTTACTTAGGATCAAAAATCCGTAAAAAGGCCGCTTTTATAATCCTAAAAAACTGTTAAATGTTAAAATAATTTCAACTTTTTGGTTATCTTCGGCGTTCGTTAGAGGAAGCAAGTTCGATTAAACCTGTTTCTATCCCTCAAACCTAATCAAAAAGGAAAACCAACCGGAATTTATCACCCGTCTGATTCCAAAAAGCTGAATGTCAGAAAAACGGAGCAATATTGCTCTTTGATTCGCACAATTTTGTGCTTTAACAAAAATGTTTGTTA
The DNA here is from genome assembly GCA_020629915.1 of Saprospiraceae bacterium. GTDB lineage: Bacteria > Bacteroidota > Bacteroidia > Chitinophagales > Saprospiraceae > JAHDCK01. The sequence goes on along the minus strand of JAHDCK010000036.1, from coordinate 18,198 downwards.
TTAATGAGAAAGAAGAATTATAAATTAGGAAAAGGAAAGTATTATTTTAATATTCGTAATGGTCAACATGCGATTACGATTATGAGAGCAACGAAAGAGGAAGCACAGCGTGCCTTCCTGAATTATGTGGATTTGAAGAAAGAATGTGAATGGCTTGGATGCTGGAACGGAAAGAAATTTGAGGAAAATACAACCCCGGTTAGACAAGAAGCAAACTGATAATTTTAATTTTTATATGCTAATAATTGAAGTAAAAGATGCCAGCTCCATTGAAAGAGCACTCAAACGCTACAAGCGAAAATCTCAGCGAGTTGGCATCAACCGCGAACTCAGACGGCGGAAACACTTTACTAAAAAATCTGTTGTGAGAAGAGAAGAAGTTCTGAAAGCAAAATACATTCAGAATAAATACGGGAACGATTAATCCACCCGTTTAATTCTCTTTTTCCTGTCAAACGCAACGCCTCCCGAAGTTTCATCTTTGAAACCTTCCCTGTTATTCTATTGCCTTTTTTGAATATTAATTTTTCTTCTAATAGAAATTTTAATAACTCCACTTCACCCTCAAAAAAGCCGCCCCAAGTGGCAACTGATAACCTTGCCCAGGCAGTTTTAGTGCCATCATCTGCCCGACCAAATCCAAATCCCAGTTTTCCCGAATAGAATAACTCACAGTCGGATTGATAAAAAAGGCGTGGTCTTCTCCCGGACTGTAAATGAGTGCCACCCCTGCATTGGCAGCGGCACCAAGTGGATGGGAAATCTGACCAAACAAAGTCCATTTATAAGGATATAAATTTTTCGCAGAAATAGCAATCCCCTGCAAACCCGTTGCAAGATTGATTTCCGGCAATCCAGAAAAAAGGCTGTTCGCTCCATTGCTGTTAAACAGCATTCCGCCAGACATGAAAGTTCCTTTCCTTAAGGAATAATCAATGCTCATCGTTCCGGCAAAAACAATATCTGTATTTGTCGTATCTGTATTATCATAAGGCGTAAAAGTCGAAAACTCTCCTTTAAATCCGGCATTTTTGATATTTCCGGCCCAGCCGCCGCCCAAGACAATATCCTTCTGCGCCACTCCGCCAAGCACCTGAAAATCATACGTCCATTTATTCGTTTTCCACAATCCTGCTGCTACTAAATCTTCCACTTCTTCAAAGGCTTTGACCGCAAATTCCACGCTCGATGAAGCTCCGGTGTAATACGTCACCCGAAGTGCATCACTTCCGGGCCGTTCTTCATAATCGAAATCAAAAAATGAGTAAGAATTAAATATATCATTGGGGTTCCATATCAAATTGATTCCCCAATTGATGCGCTGCCGACCCAGGCGCACTTCTAAATTATTATTCACATAATCCAGATATAACCGATCAATCATAGAATGAATTACCACGGAATTTCTATCCAGCAATACCCAGGACAAATCCAATACATCGTTATTTATATCATCAATCAAATCTGCATATCCCGGCGTGCGTTCTACAAGGTCCCCATAAAAAATTCGATTTCTAACATCCGTTTTGAAAGTAAAATGCTCATTGATAAACCATTTGAAATTAAAACGATGATGCAGAAGATTGTCTATGGAAATAGTATCTAAATTATTCAAATAAAAAGTCCTTAAATCTTTAACATATCCATTGACCGCCCAGGATTTGGGTTCATCGGACTGAGAAAAACCAAGCAACGGCCAGCAGATAAATAATATTAAAATATATTTTAAAATAATCCTCCTATCTTTTAAAGTGCTCATCCGTTTGAATTTTTCCATCTACCAATGTAATTACCCGTCGGGCACGATCTACCACTCGCCGATCATGCGTAGAAAAAACAAATGTGATATTTTCTTCTTTATTCAATCGCGCCATGATGTCCAGCAAGTTTGCGGTGGACGTAGAATCGAGATTCGCAGTGGGTTCATCTGCGAGGATGAAGGTAGGTTTGGGTGCCAGGGCACGAGCCACAGCCACCCGCTGCTGCTGACCACCAGACAATTCCGCCGGGCGATTATCTCCCCGGTCACCCAGGCCGACGGCGTCCAGCAATTCCTTGACCCGGTTATCCACTTCTGTCTTAGACCGATTTTGCAACTCCATTACAAAGCTGACATTTTCCTTAGCAGTCAGGACTGGAATAAGGTTGTATGCCTGAAAAACAAAGCCAATATTTTCTCTCCTAAAATCAATCAGTTGATTATCCGACAGGGTAGAAATATCCTTTCCACCGACTTCGATTTTTCCTTCGCTGGGCCGATCTAGTCCACCGATAATATTGAGCAAGGTAGATTTCCCGGAGCCGGACGGCCCAACGATAGCCGTAAATTCTCCCTTTTCGATTTCCAGATCAACACCCCGCAGGGCGTGGACCGGCACTTTGGTTTCATTGTAGGTCTTGTGTACCCCGGAGGCTTTTATGACAATCTCTTTCATGTTATTTTAATAATTCTTTTTTATAGAATAACAACACATTATATCTTCCTTAATGCTTCAACTGGCTTCAACCGAATCGCCCTCAGTGCCGGGTAAATCGAAGCCAGCACCGCCGTTATAAAAATCGCAATGGCAATTTGAATATAAAAATCACTCCCTATCTCCGGACGCACAAAATTATCCATACCAAACTGTTCCAGCCCTTCCGAAAAACTCGTCAGGTCGATTCCCCTATTATTAAAATACCGGATCGTCAGGAATCCAAACAGCATTCCGATGGGCGCACCTATCAAAGCCAGCATAATCGTTTCCATGACGATCATGCCAAATACTTTTATCTTATTCATACCGATGGCCATGAGCATGCCCAGTTCCCGCATTCGTTCCAGGACGGCCATGAGCATCGTATTGATAATTCCAAAAATCAGGGCCAGCATAACGATAAAAATAAAAATAGACATATTTATTTTTATTTGCTCCTGAAACAAATCCAGATCGGGAGAAATTTCTCCGTAATGCTCTACCAGCAACTCCGGATATTTTTTCTTCCACTCTGCCGCCAGCGGTTTGGTCTGCTCAAAATCTTTCAATACCAAAGCAATCTCATGGCTTGAATTTTCCATATTCAGCAAGCGGGACAAATCGCTATCTTTTACATATACATTTAATTCATCCATTCGGGTATTTCCCGTTTTGTATAATCCGACTATGCGAAATGCTCCTGCCACAATTTCACCCTGAGCATCCTGAAAAGTCAAGACGATTTTGGAGCGGAGTTTGAGCTTGAGTTTTTCGGCCAGCTTCTCACCGATGAGGATTGGATTTTTCTTTTTCGTATCAAAAAATTTTCCTTGCGTCACTTTCCCATCCAGTCCGGTCACTTCGATTTCCTTTTCCGGATCAATTCCTTTTATCATGACGCCTCTCCCGCCCTTAGCAGAAGAAGCCATTCCGTTACAAAGTGTTCTGCGGGCAACTGATTTCACCATCGGATCATTGCGAAGCTCATTCTCCAAATCAATAGCCTCCGGGATAATATATTTTATTTCTTTATCTTTATGAAATTCGGGATGATGGATTTGCAGGTGAGAGGTTTCGTTTTGGATGGAATTTTTTATATAAGAAGAAATTAATCCATTAGAAAAACTCATCAGGAAAAGCAAGGCCCAGATCCCCATGATCACCGCTCCGATCACAACGAAACTACGCACCGGATTTCTCCAAATATTTTTCCAGGATATTTTTGCTAACATATTTTCAATAGTTCAATATTCCAATAGTACAATGGTACAATCATTTTCATATTGGAATATTGTACCATTGTACTATTGTTTAAATCATTCCCGCATCGCTTTTATCGGATTTAATAATGAAATTTTTATCATAGGATATAATGCCATTAGTGTCACCATGCCTAGAATCACAAATGCTTGCAATAAGAAAATCTTTGGATCAAAGGCCATCGGAATAATGGGTTCTACTCCAAATTTTTCGTAGGCTTCTGCCATCTCCTGTGGCAATTGTATCGGATTATTTTTAAAATATAAAACCAGCGGCGTTGCCAATATCATTCCCGCAATTGCTCCGATTATTCCAATAAAAATAATTTCTAACCATACGATTAAACTCTGTTTCCAGCGAGGCATCCCGATAGCCGTCAGCACGCCAAACTCATAGGAACGCTCCTTCACCATCATCAGCAATGTCCCGAATATTCCAAAACCAATTATAAGATAAAGAATCCATAAGACAATCGTACTTCCAAACTCATCCAACTCCCGCGCCTGTACCAAATCCGGGATCATCTCCTCCCAATCCATTATTTCATATTTGTTTGTATCTAATTCGTGGCGGAGATTCGCCACAGTTTGCTTGATGGCTTTTGGCTGATCGGTCTTGAGAACGAGAGTCGTTACCAGCTCTTCCGCACCGTAAAACTGCTGGGCAGCAGCAAGCGGCAAATAGAGCATTTGATTATTCAGTTCCCCACTTGGAAATTTCACCATGCCTTTCACCGCATACTTCCCTACGGCATTCACGCCCCGATACCCCTGACTCACCAGGATGAGGGTATCCCTCAAATCCACCTTTAAATAATCTGCCAATCCTTCCGCTATGACCACCGCCTTATCACTGGCTTCAAAATAAGTTCCTTTGATTAATTTCTCCTTGAGATCGGTTAGACTGTTTTCCAATTCAGGATCAACGCCGATGACCAACGTTCCTTTCGTACGGGGACCACTCGAAGCTAAAGCGAAGGATTCTATGCGGGGGATATACTCCTCAATTGGCGATTTTTTTGTATTTGTAATTTCATCATTTACCGCAAAGGCTTTGTTGATGGATTGCTCTTCCCAATATCCTTTTTTATGAACTTGCGCATAACCAAAATAATAATTGATGACCGAACTCACCATGTTATCCCAGGCTCCCTTCTGTAATGACTGCATCGCCACAGCAAAAAATACGGCAAACATAATCGACGTAGCCGTGATCAGCGTCCGTCGTTTATTCCGCCAAATATTCCGAAAAGCCATTTTAAAAATGGAAAACATATTTTATTTTAATGTTGGTTTTTAAGCAATGGTAAACCTACCGCACCCGTTTCATATTCTGCACAGAGAAAAAACTATCCTTAATCGCCACATCAAATTCAGCAGAGAGATATTCCAAGATCGTTTTGCTTCCATCCTCTTCTTCCGGTATTACTTCCATGCGTGTCGGGATCATTCGCCCGCCCAGTTTTTTCACGTTTTTACCTAGCATTGTATTTGTCAAATAATCATCCTCATCGTAAAATTCTGTCTTGAGCTGCAGGTATTCTTTTTTACTGATCCAAACCACAATTTTCCCCCAGACCACAGCCGCATCTTCCTTGGGCCGCATTTCAATTTTCCAACACTCCCGTCCTTCTATTGTTTCCTCTCCCAGTTTTTTATGATCGTAATCTGTTACGATAGAAGACTGCTTCACCAGGTCATCATTCGTCAGATCCGATCCCATCCAGGACTGCATCATCATAGACGGCGGCAATTTAATGGCTCGCTCAATCGTCGGTTGCCAGTTCCAAATTTCCTTCCCCTTTTTCAGGAAAGCCGTCCCTTTATCCCTGGCAGGTGCCGTTATGACGGTGATCCCCAGGTTATCTCCTTTCCCCCAGGTTTTCATCGTCATACTACGCTCCCAATCCGGGCGCACGATGGTCATTTTCATTTCCGCTTTATTGGAAGTACCTTTTAATTTTTCGTCGGCTTTTTGTACAATTTCCAAAGCAGTCTGTGCGAAAGACATTCCGCCAAACGCCATCAAAAATAGCACGAAAACATATTTTAATTTTATCATAACAAAAATTTTATTTCAATTTTTTACATTTATAACGGGCCTCCTCCTTGTCCTCCTTAAGCAGGAACAGGTGAATGCCCAGGTCATCTTCTGATTCCCCGATTTGAGTATCTGTAATTTGATACGTCCAACTATAATTTTTAAACGTATAACAAATATTTCTGGCTGTTCCCTGCACTTCTGTTTTTCCATTTTTTAAAATCAGGTCGGGTTCATCCTCCATAATCTTCGGATGGCTCCACGAGACATAACGCAAAGTTCCGTCTTCCATTTCATCCAGCCGAATGATAAATTTCTCACAGCCCGCCACCAATTCATTTTTTTTCCAGGGCAGAACGCTTAAATGAACCCTTTGGAGATCTTCTTCATGCAGTTGTTTTTGCAACCGCATTTCTGCTTTAGAATTATAATTCACAGAAAGCAAACGCCCTTCTTCATCCAACCAAATTTTTCCATGCAGCAATCCCGTTCCCCGATAATTGACCACCGTATTGGCCGTTGACCAGGTCGCCTCTTTGAGTTCTTTTTTTATTGTAGAATCAAATAGCGTATTATAATATAATTTAAATTCGCAAGCACTATAAATATCCGGAATGGGATTCGGGCGTTTGAGCGGATAATTTACGTGATCCGCTAATTCTGAAATATTATCCTTTTCTACCATTTTGAGGAAAGCAAAAATATGGTTGAGGTTCTCCTGTGGAAGAATTTGGGCGGTGCTGATTTTAACCCAACCTAAGAAAAGCAAAAGTATAAAGCCGTTTTTCATACTACTTTGGATCGTCTACATACAAAACTACACTTCCTGCATAAATTGTTCAATAAAACCTCTTATAATTTTCAGAATTTCTATCTGTATAAAACCATCCTTTGCTCTATTTTATCAAAATATGTATCTTGTAAAATATTTCCCCTAAATTAATATGTTCTTTATGAGAAAAGTTCTTTTTTTCTTCCTAACCCTAACCCTCTTCCAATTTGATTTACAAGCACAAAATTTTGGTCGTCCCTGGACAGTAGGATTCAGCGGTGGCAAGACCGCTTATATTGGTGATATCGGCAATGGAATGTTTAATTTTGAACAAAGATTCCGGGGTCACGGTGCATTTTCTGTCACACGTTACCTCAATTCTAATTTTGATATTGCCTTCAATGGTACTTATGGCCGGTTTGGTTATTGGCAAAACAATAAGGATCAGTTTTTAAGCAATATGTTCCACGGCAATTTGGTCGCCCATTTCAAATTCAACAACGGGTATATTCTCGGAGAAAATGCCATACTGGCTCCTTATATTTTTGGCGGGATGGGCTTTTCTGATTTTAAGGATGTAGATGATCGCGCTAACAATAATACGGCCTTTACTGTCCCAATAGGCGTTGGTATCAATCTCAATTTCACCAATAAATGGGGTATTTTCTGGCAAAGTACTTTCGGATTCACCACTTCTGATATTACAGATAAAATTGATGAGGGCGGGCCGGATCACTTCTTCCAAAACCAAATCGGCGTAAAATTCAGCTTCGGAAATACCACTGATCGGGATAAAGACGGCACACCCGATAAAGAAGATAGTTGTCCGGATGAGCCCGGACCTCGCTCCATGGATGGTTGCCCGGATACCGATGAGGATGGCGTATCAGATTACGAAGATGAATGCCCCTACATCCCAGGCGATATGACTAACAACGGCTGCCCGGAAATTTCTGAAGAAACACAGGAAGTGTTGGATGATGCGCTGGAAGGGGTTTTCTTTGAAACGAATAAAGCTGTTATCCGCCCGGAATCCTTCACCGTTTTGGACAGAGTAGTGGAAGTCATGGAAGAAAATGAAACCTACAAACTGCGCATAGAAGGACATACGGATTCCACCGGAGATGATGCTTTGAACCAAAGTTTATCTGAAAGAAGGGCGGGAGCTGTTCGGGATTATTTGATTCGCAAGGGAATCGCCGGGGAACGATTGACCTCCGAAGGTTTTGGAGAATCCAGACCCATCGCCTCGAATGAAACGACAGAAGGCCGCGCTAAAAATCGACGGGTTGAATTTAAAATAGAATTTTAAAAAACTTACCAGGGGGAAGCATCGTCTTCCCCTTCTTTTTTCCATCCTAATAAGTTAAGAAACTCCTAAAGTTTTGTTTTTTAAGGTGACTAAACTGAGTCCCTGCGTCAATAGGCTGTAACAGATCCTGAATTTCTATTAAGCATTGTGGTCACCTTTTAGGCTTTTTTACAAATGTAAAATGCCGGGAAATCTGCTTGCCTGTTTTATAGAAATTCCAACTCACACAATAACTGTTTTCATCATATAAATTCTTTTAAACTTAAAATAATTCAAGGTAACCTTCTGATAAATACTGTCACTTTTTTTCTTTCCTTATCAATTACCTTGGAGTGCTTTCCCGTCGTAATGACGGGAAAGTTTTTATTTTTGAAATAGTTCTCTAAAATATTTTATTTAAACATCATTAAAATCAAATTATTATGGCAGTAATGAAAGTTATTGAAGTCATGTCAAATTCAAAGAAAAGCTGGGAAGATGCCACAGCTACAGCAATCAAACGCGCCTCTAAATCCGTCAACAACATCAAGTCAGCTTATGTACAAAGCCAGAGTGTTGTCGTGGATGGAGGAAAAGTAAAAGAATACCGCGTCAATCTCAAAGTAACTTTTGAGGTGGGTTAATTGGAAAATTATCAGAGGTGCAAATATTTTTTTGCACCTTTTTTTCATCCCGATTATATCTTAGAAGCTGTTTGAATTTGATCTTTTTTTAATATTAGGTCTCTTTTTGACTTGTAGAATAAAAAAATAACGGCGAATTGAAACGCAATTTATTAATGTACTATTCCTTATCTTCGTCCTCAAATTCAACCAACCCAAAAAAATCCAATTAGAACTCATTTTTTTAGAAACTTTTATCGATCTGCTGCGTCCAATGATCGGTATTTGTAACCAAAAACCAATCGATTATGCCAATTCACATGGAAAAAGATCCCGAACAGCCGAGGCGCGATGACGATAATCGGCCTCCGGGACCCAGAAGAGGTGGTGGAGGGTTAACCCAACTCCTGCCTTTCCTCCTGACTTTTTTATTTAGAAAACCTAAACTCCTCATCCCTGTTTTACTCATCGGCGGACTCATTTATTTTATGGGTGGATTCGGTGGTGGAGGCAGCAGCTTCACTGACGGCGGCGGCGGTGGAGGCATCGATCCCAATCTCGCTAATTTTGGCCTTGGGATGGAGATGAAGCAGGAAGTTTATGACAAAGCTGAAGTCTTTGAACCGCTGGCAAGTAATGTCGGTAATCCGCTTCCAAACTCGTTTTCTTTGATAAAGTACGCCCCTCAACGACTCAACCAGGGCCGACAGGGTTCTTGCGTAGGTTGGGCCAGTGCTTATGCTGCCAGAACGATTTTACATTCCAGGGCTTCCGGCCAAAACCCAAACCGGGTTCCGTTTAGTCCTTCCTATTTGTACAATCAAATTGCCTTGCAAGGATGTCAGGGAGCCTACATGCTGGATGCCATGGAAAACCTTCGAAAAGGAGGAGTCCTTCCCTTCCAGGATTTTAAATATGATGAAGGTACTTGTCGTCGGCAACCCAATCGCTCAGAAGCTACGGAAGCCTCTCAGTTTAGAACAAGAGGATACAACCGTCTGACGCAGGGAGCCAACAAATACAAAACGGATATGCTGGCCATCAAGCAGAACCTCGCTCAGGGCGCACCGGTCGTTATTGGGATGCAGGTGGGTGGAAGTTTTACCCGGAATATGTATGGTAAAGAATTGTGGCGACCCACGCAAAGCGATATGAATATGCGCGGGTTTGGTGGTCATGCCATGTGTGTCATTGGTTATGATGATTATAAATTTGGCAATAACATGGGTGGCTTCGAGATCATGAATAGCTGGGGGCCGGAATGGGGAAAGAATGGTGTTGCCTGGGTGAGCTATCGGGATTTTGATTATTTTGTAAAGGAAGCCTACGGCCTTTATCCAATGGGTAATGCCAATAAAAATAATGCGAATAAATTTGCGGTTAAGTTTGGGTTGATGAATACGAAGACGGAAAAACTCATTCCGATGTCGCAAGCTGGTGGCAATGTCTTTCGGGCTGATAATCCGATTGCTGCCGGAGATAAATTTAAAATTTTAGTTACAAATACGATAGAATGTTATACGTATATTTTCTCTGAAATGGCGGATGGCAGTAGCAAAACGCTGTTTCCCTATACTAATAAACATTCTCCCTTTTGCGGGATTACAGGGACAAGATTATTTCCAAAGGATTACTCTATGGTAGCAGACAATGTCGGTCAGCGGGATCGAATTGCGGTAGTTGTATCCAAGGAGCCACTGGATTATAATAAAGTCAATAATAGAATTAATGCCAGCCGTGCGCCGGCCTTTGCTTCAAAAGTGAAGGATGCACTTAGTGGTGCAGAGGTAGAAAATGTCAAATTTGAGGCAGGAGAAGCGATTGGGTTTGAATGTGACACTAAGGGAAAAAATGTTGTAGGCGTGGTGCTGGAATTTGATAAAAGATAAAATTTTTACATAAAGCTTATTAAAATATTTTTTAACCAAACACATTTTACTATGGCCAAAAATCAATTATTATTCGATCTGATAAAGGGAGCAATCGATACAACGCAACAACGCAACAGAGAAAATCCCAATCAGAAAACAGCTGCGGAATCAATTTTTAACCTGCTTCGTGACAAAGTAAATGACATGCAGCAAAATGCGGCAAACGGAAAAGGTTCCGGCAAGAAAAGCCTGATCGATCTTTTCCAGAAAACTGTACAGGATGTACGCCAGCAAAACAAAGCTAATCCAAATGAGGATACAGCTCCGAAATCTTTATTTAATCAAATTGTAAAAACAGTAGATCAGTATAGAGGAGGAAATGGCAAGATGGAATTCTCTGGTCTGATCCAGGAATATAATGTAGATACTCGTAATATTTCTCCGAGTGCTTTGAAGGAAATCAAGAAGGAATTTGTACTGGAAAAAAGAGCTTTGCACAAGAAGTATGCGCGTCTTTTACAGCGTTTTAATCAGAGATAATTTTTATTATATAATATTTTTCACGTTCAAATCATATTCATCATGTTAGATCAAATTATCGATTTAGTAAAAAATCAGGCGACGAGCCATTTTGTAAATGAGACTGAAGTGCCTAATGAGCAAGCAGAAAATACAGCTGCTGCTGCGGGTCAGTCTATTTTTGAGCAATTGCAGGAGCAGATTCAGGGTGGAAACCTTGAGGCTGTAAAGAACCTCTTGTCTGGTCAGGAAGATGGGCAGTCTGGAGAATTGATGCAGAAAATGAAGGCAGGTTTCCAGGATAAAATCCAGAACATGGGTATCAATCCTGAAACGGCTAACGGAGCTGCGGAGAATAGTTTCCCACAGATTTTACAAAATGTAATCGGGAAATTTAAATCTCAGGATCAAGCCGATGCAGGTTTTGATATTCAGGGATTGATGTCCGGAGTTTTGGGCGATGGTGCTCAGGATAAATTGTCTGGATTGTTTGGAGGTAAAATCGGCGGTATCGTCGGTAACCTCTTTGGAAAGAAATAATTTATTTTATATAAATTTTTCCACTTGAACTATAAAAGGGCTGACTCGAAAGAGTCAACCCTTTTTTTATTTTGTAAAATCTATGTTTAAAATTTTTATAAAAAATTCAAGCTATAAATTATGGTTCTTAGAAGCTGTTTGAATTTGATCTTTTTTTAATATTAGGTCTCTTTTTGTCTTACTCTTCGGCTATTTTTTCGTCCATAGCTTTGGCTATGCACTCAAAAATGACCCTCGATTAAAACAAAAATAGCCTATAATATTTTAAAAAACATAAACTCAAACAGCTTCTTAGACAACTTATTACTTTGTAATCACTAATCGCTTCATCATCACACCCTGACCAATGGTAAATTTCACCATATAAACGCCGGGAGCGAGGGTTTCCAAGTCCAGTTCTTTCTTGTATTCTGAAATATTGTATGCATTATTTTCCAGAACTACTTGTCCACTAGCCTGCATAATTTGTACTTCAACATCCATTGCTTTTTCGAGATTGATTTCAATCTGAATATCATCCGAAGCCGGGTTTGGATACATGTTAAAGTTCACAATATTATTTAAATCTATAGAATTGATGGTATTGGCTACTTCATCATTGAAGATTGTTTCACATCCATTGGCATCCGTCACGGTACAAGAATAAGGTCCGGCAGCTAAATCTGTAACATCTTCGGTTGTTGCACCATTACTCCAATTATACATAAAAGGAGAAGTACCTCCACTAACCGAGAGGTCAATAGCTCCGTTGGCATTGCCCCCGGATGCATTTGTTACGGCCCCGGTTGCGCCCAGTACATCGGGTTCATCTACCGGGAATGGGCCTACGGAAACCGTACAGCCATTCGCATCTGTAACCGTACAACCATAACTATCTGGTCCAAGACCCGTGATATCCTCTGAGGTATCTCCGTTGCTCCAGTTATAGGTATAAGGCATTGTTCCACCCGATACATTTATAGAAACACTTCCATCCCCTTCACCATTACAAGAGACATTTGACAAAGCTTCAAATCCTCCACCCAGATTTGGTACGGTTCCAACCACCACAGAAGTTGAACTCGCACACCCGGTCGCGTCTGTAAAGGTACAGAGATAAGTATCAGCGCTTAGGTTAGTGATAGTAGCTGTATTTCCTCCATTGGACCAGATATAGGTAAACGGAGCTGTTCCGCCACTTGGTGTAACGGTTGCTGTTCCGTTGGCCATGTTACAAGCCTCATCTGTAGAGGCAGTTGCTACGGTGATTCCGGGACATGCACTAAATATTGGCCGAATCAGATAAGCTGCAAGGAAGTTAAAATCTTCCGGATTTGCCCAGGAACCTGTACCAATTTGCAGCCATGCAGCTCCTGGTGTATAGATGGCATCTGCATAATCTAATCCGATATTGACCCCTCTTGAGTAGTGTAGTAATCCAATAACATAATCCTTTCCGGCATCTACATTTACACCAGAGCCGAAGGTAAAGTTTTGATATCCGGTACCTGCACCAGCCAGAATTACTATTGGATCCGTATAAACTAAAACGGAAGGTGTATCTCCCTGCATTTCATAAATGACAACCTGGATAGAATCTCCAGCCTGACCACCACCGAAACTAATATCTACACCTCCTATTGTTGCCGCATTGTGCATAGTATACTTCAATCCCTGGAAAATGGCACCAAAACCATTAATTCCTAAACCACCGACCACATTATTATTATCTCTGGCGTAGGTATCCGGAGAAACTTCAAAAGAAATCGTAGCAGAATTATCCGATAAATCTGCATCTGCTTCGTTAGAAGTAATGGTATAGACAATAGAATAGGTTGTTGCCCCCGCTGGTGGCGTCCATGTTCCGGCATCTAATACTACATTGCCACCTGTGGCCAAGGCCGAACCGGCACTTGAGGCGGTAAACACACTCGCTGCACCATCAAATACTTCCACATTTAAGGTGACACCTGTCATAGCAGAGGTTCCATTATTAAAGGCTTCTGCGATAAGTGGAATGGGAGATAATTGTGCTTCGGGGATAATAGTATACTCCAATCCCTGAACGCCAACTACCTGTGCATCATAACTTGCTGCTACTCCGAAATTAGGTCGAATCATATATGAGGCAATAAATCCAAAACCTTCGGGATTCCCCCAGGTTCCACCATCGATCTGCAACCAGGCCGCACCCGGAGTAAAAATGGCATCAGAATAATCTAATCCAATATTTACACCATTAGAATAATGCAACATTCCAACACAATAGGAACTACCGGCATTGACATTTACCGGAGCTGGAAGGTTGAATGTTTGCCATCCTGCACCTGCTCCTGATAAAATAATTTCGGCAGTGGAATAAACCATTACCGAAGGTGTATCACCGGCCATTTCATAAATTTGAATTTGAACCGTATCTCCTGCCTGACCACCTCCAAAACTTACATCTACTGCACTAATCGCACCATTGACATTGACATCGTAAACAGACCCCTGAAAAATAGCACCAATACCATTGATACCTAAGCCGCCAACTGCGTTTCCATTATCTCTGGCATAATAATCATTTGTTATAGTCCATCCACCACCTGTCAACATATCATTGGCAGGATTTGCATCAGAACTACTCTGGTCATAGGAAACGGAATAAACAACTACATAATCCCCTGCGGAGGCAGGAGTGAATGTACCTGCATTGACAACTTCGGTGGCTCCGGCAACCAGAGAAGTTAAAGAACCATTTACGGTACTAACCGCATTCACCAAGTCTGGCTGAAGGTAAACCTGAGCCGTCAATGTAATATTGGTAGCAGTTGCTCCTCCATTATTACCCAACTCAGCAGAAAGGTCAATTCCGGTTGCCTGAGAAAGTGGTGTTTGGGTATATTCATACCCTACTTCACTGATAATTGCTAAATCATCTGCTACTGCTTCCAAAACAACATCATCAACTGCCATTCCATTTCCCCATTCTCCCGCATCGCTGAATCTAAAGGCGATCCAAACATTCATCATTCCAGCATAAGAATTTAAACTAACCGGAACATTTTGCCAGCCAGCCGTTGGTGTAAAAACATGCTCTACTGTCCAGTTCGCTCCTCCATCTGTGGAAACTTCTACATGGCCAATTCCACCATAAACTGCATCACTCCAGACTTCAGCTGTCAGAGATATTCCGGAACCCGCATAAGGAGCGAGATTTTGCGGAGGAAGAATCAGGTAATCCGCACTTTTATCACAATTACAAACATCATCATTTGTCATGGCAAATGTCGTATGAGGCGTAACGGGCCAATAGCCTCCTGCGTTGGCATCAGCATCAGTTCCCGTTGTAAAACCAGCATCGGTTCCGAGGGTGGCTGTTGTCCAACCTGCTGGCAGAGCAGGAGTTGCAACAGATTCAAAATCCTCGTTCAGGATTATTTGCGCTTCTGCATTCTGGATAAAGAATCCAAAAGTCAGACAACAAATCGCTAAGAGGGCAACAAAACTTTGTGTCTTTTTAATCATAAGTAATTTAAATTTTGGTTTGAAATAATAGTTTGAATTTTGTTTGTGTAGTTATTCAATTGACAACTGTCTTGTCAAAGGGTAAGTTATAAAAGTATAATTGAGATAGAAAAGTAGTAAAAATAGGAGGATATAACAAAGGCACCGAAGAAAAAGAAAGAAAATTCTATTCCTGGGTGCCCGTTGATTTAGTCGCGCAGACGAGATTCGAACTCGTAGCCCAAGCTCATGAGACTTGGATGTTTTCTTTACACCACCGCGCAAATTTTAGCAGGGAAGACAGGAATCGAACCTGCAGCCTGCGGTTTTGGAGACCGCTGCTCTGCCAATTGAGCTACTTCCCTTTTTCAATGGTTCAATGGTTCAATGGTTCAATGGTTCAATATCCCAATATGAAAATTATTGTACTATTGTACCATTGAATTAGCGGGAACGGTCGGACTCGAACCAACACTAACAGGGTGCTTCAGACCCCTGCTCTACCTTTGGAGCTACATTCCCGTTTTAATTATATTGGAATAAAATCAGATAAGAAGACGAAGGGATACTTTCATGGGTCCCTTCCGTAGATATTTAAGAAGAGAAGATGAAAGCAGATATTCGCCAAAAGCTGATCCGCCAAATTTGTATTCGATTATATATTTGAAAGTAAAACATAAATTTAATTATTCTACAAAAATCATCTTGTTCAAAAGTAAAACTATTTCCTTTTAAAAATCGTTCCGGTTTCCGATTTTTTTTTCATCTTGTAACTGGATAAAATTTACTGCTATGGAAACCAATGAAAAAAATGCTTATATCTTAGGAACGGAACGCGCCGAACTTTGGCGGCTGGGCTTGCAACATCAGGTCTGGGCTTCGGAGATGAGAAAGGGTTGGGAAATTGCCGGATTTACTTCTGGTCATGATTTGCTGGACCTTGGATGCGGGCCCGGTTTTGCTACGAGAGAAATGGCTTACCTCGCCGGGAATTATGGGAGTGTCCTGGGGGTTGATAAATCTAAATTATATATTAATTTTCTAGAAGAAATAAAAAAATTGCACGCCTTGCCCATTGAGATGCAGGAAGCAACTTTTGATGAGATGCAGTTGGCGTCTAATAGTCTGGATGGAATGTATTGCCGGTGGGCGATTGCCTGGGTGCCCAATCCAAAGGATGTTTTGATGAAGGTTCGGGATGCGCTGCGTCCGGGTGGAGCGATGGTCATTCAGGAATACTATGACTGGTCCACTTTTCAGATAGAACCTTTCCGACCTGCCCTGACGAAAGGGATTGGGAATGCCTTGCGTAGTTTTAAGGAATCTGATTTTGAAATTGACATTGGAAGAAAATTGCCAGAGCTGCTTGAAGATATTGGAATGGAAGTTATAAGTGTTCGCCCGATGTCAAAGATGGCTACACCGGATGATCTGACCTGGCAATGGCCCAAAACTTTCCTTGAAATTTATCTGCCCAAGCTGACGGAAATGGGTTTGCTTACTAAGGAGGAAGTAGAAAATGCCCTGGATGATTTGGAGGAATTGAGCCAGTCGTCTGTTGCTACGGTTTTGTGTCCGATGATGGTCGAAGTAGTTGCTGTTAAATTATAATTATATAAAAAATGACCATTGATAAATCAATGGTCATTTACTAACTCTAGTTTACGAAAAACACTTTTGCTAAAAGAAATATATTTTAATCACAACTATCAATCAATTCCTCGAATTCTTCTTCACTATTAATAGTTTGCTGAGAACCATCTTCTTCTAAGGTTACGGTGATGGGGAAATTAATACTTGGTTCTGCATCTACATCTTCATTGGCATCGTACCAATTATCAATGGCTTCCTCCATTTCATCATAATCATTTCCGGTAATACTTGTTCCATCCGGCATCGTCACCGTCACGGGGAAGTGAATTTCAAAACAGTCTTCGTGCTCGAAGCAGTCATCATCTTCTTCGTCATAGCCTTCACAGTCATCTTCCAAATCTTCAAATTCTTCTTCGCTGTTTACGGTAATGGTATTTCCATCTTCATCAATGACCTGAATAGGGAATTGAACTTCAAATTCCTCATCTGCATCCTGATTAGCGTCATACCAATCATCAATAGCATCTTCTAATTCGTCTTCGTCGTTTCCGGTGATGGATGTTCCATCCGGCATAATAACCGTAATGGGGAAAACCACTTCAAAACACTCTTCCCACTCTTCGTCATCCTCATCGTCCTCATCTTCTTCGTCTCCGTAACATTCATGGAGCAAATCACAAAGTTCGTCATCGTCATTGACCGTTTCTACCGTTCCATCTTCGAGGGTAACAGAAATTGGATATTGGATTGTTGGCCAGGCGTCTTCATCTTCGTCCTCGAGATCCTCTAAAATAGTTTCGAGTTCGGTGTCATTGTTTATGGTTTGAGGAGTGCCATCGGCAAGGGTAACATTGATGGGGTAATTAATTGTAAAACAATCTTCTTCGAGTTCTCCGGAGTCATTGCCTCCCATGATGATGAGCGGATTGCCCTCTAGTTGTTCGGTATTTTCTGTATTTTCATAATCATCCAAATCTTCCTTGTCGCAGGAGGTAAGGGTAAAAACAGCAATTAAAACGACCCAGAACATTGGGCTTAACTTTTGCAAGAATGACATATACATTTTATTTTAGATTAATTAATTGATCCTTTGTGATTTAATAATTTGTGTTTACTCAAAGAACCGTTTAAAATAGTATGGAATTTGATATCGTGTTCCTAATTTCAATACTAAGACAATTCAAAATTACCTTCCCCCTACGTGAGGATGGATTTTTTTTAAAAAAGTTGCCATTCCGAATAAACCTGTGCTGACCTTGCGCCAATAGTGAGGAAGCTTGTTCGACATGACAAAATATTATATACTTTCTTATTAATTAAAATAATTTTATTTTCGTCGGGTATTTATTTGGTTGTATTGTAAAAAGTATGATAGAATGAATTGAATAAAAGAAAAAGGGTAATGAAGCGTAGATTTGATAAATGTGTCGAATAAATATCAAAATCAATTGCCTACATTGCCACAGTCCAAATGTCGTTAAAAACGGCAAGAAAAAACACAGGAAAACAAAATTTCCTTTGTAAGGACTGCAACAAACAATTCCAAAGGGAATATGTCAATTTGGGAGCTGACCCTTGAAAAAAGAAACAGGTTATTAGTTCTTTGCTACATGGTTGTGGCATGCGTGATTGTCAAAAGTTCATGGTGTAAATCTAAAAACGATAATGCTAAAATGTTTAAACCGAAAAGCTCTGTTGTTATTTGATTAATCTTTGAATATGACTATTTAATATCTCTACTTTTCCTTGATGAAAAGTAGCAAAA